>DASRHX010001048.1:0-4450 GCA_035650295.1 Bryobacteraceae bacterium
ACCCGCTGCGTGAACTCACGAAAAATTCCGCCGATGGTTTCGCGCGTTTCGACGTCGCTCTTGCCCAAGCCACTGGCGGCCATCCCGCCAAAGTGATGATGGTACTCGGCGAGCGCGACGGACCGTCCGGCGCGCGCCGCAGCTAACGCGGCGGCGATTCCCCCAGGCGTGCCCCCGTAGACGACCACGTCGAAATCCTGCCCGCTCACGGCCGTGCAGGCAAGAATCAAAACCGCAAGCGTGTTCCTCATGGCCTCGGCGTCAGGAGGCGAATGGGAAATTCGGTGATGTCGATGTCCTCCTTGTTGGTCGAATACGCTACCCAGAGCGAACCGGTGTGCTCCATTGCGTGAGGATACTGTAAGCTGCCCAAGCTCTTCGACTGACCCCTGTAGCGTTGAGCGGGAGGATTGGTTCGCAAAATCTTGGGGCTGGAAAACGTCCAGCCATCCTTACTAAAGGAGATCGCAAGCGGGTCGCGGCTCTTTGGATCGGGATTGTTGATGATGTAGAACCAGCCATTGGAGAGCCGCCCGGAGAAGTTCTTGCTGGTGGCGTCGGGATAGTTGGTCAGAATGGCGGGGCTCCACGTTTTTCCATCATCGCGGCTTACTGACTGCCGCAACCGGCCCGAGCGGCCCTGGTCGCGAAAGATCAGGTGTGCGACACCGTCGGGACCAACGTACTCACTCGGTTCGCTGAGGTTGTCCTGCGAACCTTCGAGCGGCATGGGCGTCACTCTCCAATTGCCATTCGCCATATCGTTCGAGCGCGCGAAAAACATCTTTCTCAAACTGTCGCGGCAAGTCATGAACCACTCGCCCCCGAACTGGCGGGGAGGGTAGTTGTTCATGCAGTTGTCGAGAAACATCCCGGCTTCCTGCCACTTCCCGCCTTTCCACTCGAAGCGCATCAGGCGGAGGTTCGGCCAGCTTGGAACGCCACCGGCTCCCCTGATGCCTTCAATGCGGGCCGCCAGCACCGTTAACCGGCCATTCGCGATAAAGATCCCGCGCGCAATGTAGCGGGCCGGACCATCCATGCCATCCGGATCCGGCGCCAGTACTTGACCCTCGCTCCAGTTGTGGCCATCCGCGCTCGTTGCATAGCGGATCAACTGACCATTCGCGTCCTCGTCCTTGAGGCCGCTCGACCAGATCACCCAAAACTTGTTCTCGAAACGGGTGACATAGGAATGCAGATTGAACTGATACTCGCCTTCCTTCGCGCGGTAGATCGTCGTGGTGCGTCCCTGCGCGATGGGAAGTTCCTTTGGCGAGGCAAGAGCTTGCGGATCGGCTAGTAACGTGCTGGGATCACCTAAGCCCAAAGCGGCAATGGGAAACTCCGAAACTTCGATGTCTTCCTTATTCGTCGAGTAAATCACCCACAGCGAGCCGCCCTGCTCGATGGCATGCGGATATTGGAAGCTGCCGCTGGGCTTCGCACGCCCATCGATGCGGCGCGGCGCGGCATCCTCGCGAATGTTGCGCGGGTCCACGAACCCCCAGCCATCCCTGCTGAACGAGATGGAAATAGGATCGCGCCGTTCCGGGTTGGGATTGTTGATCAGAAAGTACCAGCCGTTAGAGAGTTTGCCGGTAAAGTTCTTGCTCGTGGCGTCGGGATAGTTTGTGAGCACGGGATCGCTCCACGTAACCCCGCCGTCACGGCTGAGAACATGGATCAGCTTTCTTGACCGGTTGTTATCCCGCACGATCATGTGGATCGCCCCTTGCGGGTCCTCGTACCATGTGGGTTCGTCCATGCGGTCGAAGGGCGCGTCGCTCTTGAGCGGCGTCCGCTTCCAGGTCAACTTCGCGGCGTCGTCGAGAAGTGCAACGCTCACGTCCATGTTGCGGTCGCGGCAAATCATGGCTGTCTTCGATCCGAACCGGGCCGGCGGAAAGTTGTTCATGCAGTTGTCGGCGAACACGCCCATCTGCTTCCAGGCGCTACCATCCCACTGGAAGTAGATCAGGCGCAGATTTTTCCACACAACGTCCGTACCGCGCTTGCGGTAGTCCGCGCTTTCCTGGTAGGCGGCCAGCGCGGTGAGCTTTCCGCCATGAAGAAAGAGCCCGCGCGCGATCCAGCGCGCCGGACCTTGCGGCCCATCGGGGTCGGGCGCCAACACTTGAGGTGCGGCCCATTTGTGGCCGTCGCGGCTGGTGGCGTAAAGCACCTGCTGGTCCGGATCTTCTTCGTTCACGGCAGCGGAAGACCAGATGACCCAGAACTGTCCGCCGTGGTGGATGAGATAGGAGTGCAGATTGAATCCCGACTTGCCTTTCACACCTTGGAACACGGCGGAGTGCCTTCCGCGCGCGGACGGGAAAGCGAAGGGGTCTTTGCCGGCGATGGCTTCGCCGGCGAGCCGTTGTAGATCACGCTCAGCCGCGCTCGCGCTGACGAGTATGACGGCGAACAAAATGGATCGTTGTTTCCACATCCCAGTTCCTCTCATAACCGCACACTCTCCGGCAGAGCGGCGCGCCAACCGGCTCTACGGATTTGTGTCAGTTTTTCGACCAAGCCGCCGTTTTCGGGCTGTTCGGCGATATTGCGAGTTTCGTTCGGATCGCGTTCGTGATCGTACAACTCGACACCCTCCCTGCCCCCACTTGAATTGAGCCATTCCGTAAAGCGGTAACGCTCGGTGCGCATCGAGTACCCCACGATCCCGCCTGCCCGCGGATACTGGCTGAACGCCGCCTTCTTCCATGCGCGGCGTGGATCTGGAAAGAGCGGCATAAGGCTTGTCCCCTCCAGGCTGTCCGGAAGCGGAAGCGCGCACGCCTCCGCCAGCGTGGGATAAACATCGACGAATTCCGTTAACGCGCGAGTGCGCTTTCCGCCCCTTTGGCCTGGTACGCTCAGCAGCAGGGGCGCGCGCACGCAGACCTCAAAGTTCGTCGTCTTGCCCCAATAGTCCTGCTCGCCCAGATGCCAGCCGTGGTCTCCCCAAAGCACGATGACCGTATTCTTCGCCAACTCCAACCTGTCCAGCGCGTGGAGCAGTTTGCCCACCTGTGCGTCGATGTAGCTGACGCAGGCATAGTAGCCGTGGAGGGCCGCGCGCACTCGATCCTCGGGCATCAAGCCGGTTTCCGGGAAGTCCGGATAACTCCGTAGCTCGCTGTAGCTCTGCAGCGAGTATCTGGGCGCGTCTTCGGCGAGGTAAGGATTCGGCGCAACTGGCAGAGCCTCTGGACGGTGGAGATCCCAGTAGCTTTGCGGAGCGGCAAACGGCAGGTGCGGTTTGTTGAATCCCACACCCAGAAAGAACGGTCGTTCACGAAGCCGCGACAGCGCTTCCACTGCTGCCTCGGCGATTTGCCCATCACGGTAAGCGTTGTCCGGAACATCCACCCGTTCAAGCGCCGATGTCTTCTTCCAAGGGTCCTTATCGTCCTTGTTCTCGGGCAAGACGTACTGGTCGCGCTTCAACAGAATCGGGAACTGCTCCGGTGCGGACCACGATTGGCGGTCCAGCGTCAGCGGGTCGCCATGAAAGATCTTCCCAATGCTCTCGGCGTGATATCCATTCCGCTTGAAATGCTCGGGGAGCGTGATCGCGTTTGGGGCGGCCTTGCGGAAATTAGTTTTGAGATCGTAGACCCGCGTCGTATCCGGCCGCAGCCCCGTCAATAGCGACGCTCGCGACGGTCCGCATACAGCCTGCTGGCAGTAGGCGCGTTCGAACAGCATGCCATGGGCCGCGAGCCGGTCGATGTTCGGAGTTTTCGCATGGCGGTCGCCATAGCAACCGAGTTTCGGCCGCAGATCGTCGACGGCGATGAAAAGTACGTTGCGGCGAGGATAGGCCAACAACGAAGGCGCTCCTCCTAGAAAAGCCCGGCGGGAAGGGAGCGCGGACATCGGCTAAAAGCTCAACCGGAGCGCAAACTGAATATCGCGCGGATTATTGGCCTGCGTGGTCACCCGGTTGAACTGCGCGTTTCCAAACATCCCGTTGGGTTCCCCGAATTGCGGCGTGTTGAACAGGTTGAAGAACTCGGCACGGAACTGCAATGTCCAACGCTCGGTGAACGCGAAGTTCTTGAACAACGACACGTCGAAGTTCTGCGGGCCATCGCCCCGAACGTCCGGCAGCGTGCGCGGAGCGGTGCCAAACTCGAAAGGCCCGGGAGCCGCGAATACGGAAGCGTCCATGTACGCGTCCAGGCGGCTCGTGACGGAGCCCGTCTTCTTCGCGCTCCGGCCCAAATTGTGCGGACGGGTTGCGCCGGATTGCGTCGCGATGCTGTTCGTCACCGCAACCGGCTGACCGGCGGCGAACGTCGTGATCCCGTTCATCTGCCATCCGCCGAGAGCCATGTCCACCGCGCGGGGCGCTCCGCCAAGGAACTGTTTCCCACGGCCGAACGGCAACTCCCAGACATAGCTGATGACAAGACGCGAAGAGATGTCCTGAGGATCAAGGGAG
>DASRHX010001049.1:0-4137 GCA_035650295.1 Bryobacteraceae bacterium
GAAACGACCGACCTGATGATCATTACCAAGGACGGTAAGATCATCCGAATCGAATCCGACAACATCCGCCAGGCGGGACGCTCCACTCAGGGTGTTCGGCTGGTGCGCATGGAAGAAGGCGATTCCGTCGCCGCCGCCAGCCTCGTGCCGGAAGCCGAGGGCGAAGACGAGAACGGACAGGCGGACCTCGAATTGCAGTAGACGTACGAGGAGGCTCAATGGGCTTGCCCTCGATGAACTGGGCAGAGGTGCTGGACCGTATCGTGGTCATTGGGATCGCGTATGTCCTGGCACTGCCGATCGGTTGGGATCGGGAACAGTACGAGCTAAGCGCGGGTATCCGTACCTTTCCGCTTGTCGCAATTGCAAGTTGCGGGCTAGTGATCGTGGCTTTGCGAGCGACGGGTACGGGCGCGGCCGAGCAGTCGCGCATTCTGCAGGGACTGATCACCGGGATCGGCTTTATTGGCGGCGGCGCGATTTTAAAGACACAGAATTCGGTGCGCGGCACAGCCACGGCGGCGAGCCTCTGGAACGTCGGCGTAATGGGCGCGGCAGTCGGCTATGGGCTCTACGACATTGCCGCGCTATTGAGCCTGATCAATTTTCTGACGCTGCGCTTGCTGCGGCCGTTCAAGCAGGAAGAGTCGCAGAACGACAGCTTGGTGGCGCGCCCGAACGCTCCGGAACGCGACGAGGGATCAACCGGGTCGAAATAGTTTTACTTCACGACATACGGCGCAATCGCCTCTTCGTCCAAATCGATTCCCAACCCGGGAGCCGTTGGAATGTCGAGGAAACCGTCCTTTGCGCGCAGCTTTTGCTTCGTGATCGCCTCGCGGAGATTCGTCTCCTCCTCCGCCACGAATTCGCAAATCAGTGCGTTCGGAATACTGGCCAGAAAATGCAACGCGGCCGCTACGTTGATGTAAGTCGTGAAGCCGTGATTGGCCACCGGAAGGCCGCGGTCCCATGCCAGTGCTGCGATCTTGATCGCCTCCGTGAAGCCGCCGCATCGAGTCAGATCGACCTGAATCAGGTCCACGCGTCCGCGGTCCATCAACTCCACAAACGTCGCCCGGGAAGATTCCTCTTCGCCCGCGGCAATCCGCAAATCCGTGGCCGCCGACAGCTTTGCGTAACCCTCGTAATCGTCCGGCCGTAGAGGCTCCTCCAACCAGAATGGGTGATACTGCTCGAACGCCCTCGCCCGTTGTATCGCCGTCTTGGCGTCCCATACCAGGCCCGCGTCAATCATCAAATCGTTGGACTCACCCAACCCGCGCCGCGCCTCGCGCACTAGCGCAATGTCGGTCGCCTCGTCGCGCCCCATCGGATCCCAGCCGAACTTAACGGCTGTAAATCCCTGATCGCGGTAGCGTCCAGCCAGTTCGTAAGTCGCCTCGGGCGTGGGTCCCCATAGCGACGACGCGTAACAGCGAATCTTGTCGCAAAAGCCCCCGCCGAGCAACTTCCACACCGGCATTCCGAGCGCCTTGCCCTTGATGTCCCACAGCGCCAGGTCGATGCCTGACATGGCGTGGAACCCCACGCCGCGGCGCCCGCCGTAAATATTGCCACGATACATCTTGTGCCAGATTTTTTCGGTTTCAAACGGGTCCTCGCCGAGGATCAATTGGCCGAGGCCACAAGCCGTCGTATGCGAAAACGGACCGTCAATGGCCGCTTTGGCCGCCAACGGCGCGGAATCGACCTCTCCAATCCCGCTAATTCCAGCATCGGTGTGAACCCGAACGATGAGAGCGTCTTGGCCGGAGTCACACTGGAACTTCACTTCCGGCTGCCGGAGATAGATGGTTTCAACGCGCGTAATCTTCATGATGAAGTGGGCCATGCTATCACAGTGGGTCCTAGCTTTTAGTCCAAGATCGATGAACTAGCGTTCCGCGACCCACGCTAAAAACATCCCGTCAGGCGCTACATCTTCCCAATACGAAATGTACTGCGACCGCACGCCACGGCAATGCCGCGATAACAGTCTCTCCAATTCGCCGCGCGTGAACCAACGCTCCCACTCCGGCGTTTTGAGTTTCCCCCAGTGCTCCTTGTTCTTGTCGATAATAACGATGCGTCCGCCGGGACGTACTATCCGGCAAATCTCTCCTACGGCCGTGGCGATATCCACCGCGTGTTCGAGCGATTCGGTCGCATACGCCGCGTCGAATCCGCCATCGCAAAAGGGCAATGACGTCATGGACGCAGCGCAGCCGGACAAAGGTGGACGTACATGCGCCAGCATGTTCAGCGAAACGTCCGAACACACGAGCCGCGCGCCTGGAATCTCCTCCCCAAGCACCCTGGCGAAGCGCCCCTTGCCCGATCCCACATCGGCGATCAGCGGCGTCGGCAGCACCGAGAGTTCACGCACCAGCAGCCGCACATGCTCGATGCGCGGATCGATGGTCGAAGGAAAGTGCTCCTCGTCGGCGGCCGCTGCTTCAAACGATTCACGGATCTCACGCGCTAACTCGGGAGTCAGCGCCGCGGGCGAAGTCACCACACCCTTGCGGCGAAATCTCTGGATCAATGAGTGAAGCAGTGGCACTCGGCAAACTCAGGCCTTCGTCAGGAAGATCGGCAGGCCCAGCTTGTGATCGTAAGTCGGGCGGTATCGTTCGGTGTTGTACATCGTGTCGATATCCACCTTGCGCGGCCCGAGCCGTGGATCGGGAATCTCAGAGAGCGCATAGCATCCATTCACGATCGACGTCATCAATCCCGACTTGCCCTCGCAGATGCAATCGAACGCCATCCCGGCAAACGTCGACGCGACCATCTTGTCCACAAAGTCCGCTTCGCCCGAACGGAGATCGTAAGTAAGGTCGCTCACGATGGTTTCCTCGCCAGTGGCAGCCTTCACTTTGTCGGAGAACACCTCTCCTACGTTCATCTTCTTGCGGTGGCCGTATGCGTCCTCGGCGCCGTAATGCTGCACCTCATAACCCTGCCATTCAGCGCCCTCACTGAGTACGACAAGCGAATAATTGGACGGATTGTTCCGCTTGTCGTTCACCAGGAGATCGATCATCTTGTCGAGCTGAAACTTATACTCGGGAATCGCGCAGCGCACACTCGTGACAAATGCCGTGTAAAGGGATGTATATCCGGCATCGCGTCCGAACACGCGGAAGATGCCGATGCGTTCGTGCGAGCCTACTGTCGAGCGCTGGCGATTGATCGCGTCCATGGCGCGCGTGATCGCCGTCGAAAAACCGATGCAGTACTCCGTGTTGCGCACGTCGTTGTCCATAGTCTTGGGAATCGCGACAACCGGCACTCCCGCCCTGTTCAAGTGCGCTGCGTAGGAGAGCGTGTCGTCGCCGCCGATGGCCACCAGATAGTCGATGTTCAATTCCTTTAGATTCTTTTTTACCTGCTCGGTCACGTCGTATGTAATGGATTTTTTGCCATCTTTTTCGGTCTCGTTCCACGGAAACTCCCGCCCTTCCAGGAATGGCGGCAGCGATTTCATCTGTACCGGATTAGTGCGTGACGAGTGCAGAAATGTCCCGCCCGTGCGGTCTATCGTGCGTGTATTCTCTCGTGTCAGGCCCAAAATGTAGCGGTTACGCGAGGCCGGGTCGGCAAGATTCACGTGCGTAAGACCTTCCCATCCGCGGCGGATGCCCGTCACTTCAAACCCGGCTTCCGATGCCCGGTAGGTGACGCCTTTGATGACGGAGTTGAGACCCGGAACGTCTCCTCCGCCGGTGAGAATGCCGATTCGCTTTGCCATGATGACTCCTGAAGGGACCCTGAGAGGGCGGGATTAAACGTATAGTTTAGCAACGATCCGCGATTTCACCGCGATGCGCGATGATAAGCGAATGAACTATCGCACGGGAAACGACTTGGATCTTGACCAGGTCATCGAACTCTATGTAGCCTCTACACTCAGCGAGAGAAGGCCCGTCGAAGACCGCGACCGCATGGAGCAGATGCTCGCCAACGCCAACCTCGTCATCAGCGCCTGGGATGGCGACCTCATGGTGGGTATCGCTCGTTCCGTCACCGATCGTGTCTACTGTACTTATCTCTCCGACCTCGCCGTGCGCGAATCTCATCAGAAGAAGGGCGTCGGCAAGGAGTTGATGCGGCGCACACAGGCAGCCGCTC
>DASRHX010001050.1:0-5670 GCA_035650295.1 Bryobacteraceae bacterium
GAAGTAGGCCGGGACCGTGATGACCGCGTCTTTGACCTTCTCGCCCAGATACTTCGCGGCGTCGCCCGTGAGTTTGCGCAAAATCTGCGCGGAGACCTCTTCCGGGGCGATCAGCTTGCCCTGAATATCAAAGCGCACGGCGTCATTCGGACCGGCGACCACTTTATAGGGAACGTTCTTGATCTCTTCCTGGACTTCGGACTAGCGGCGGCCAATGAAGCGCTTGGACGAATAGATTGTGTTTTCCGGGTTAAGCACGGCCTGGCGCTTGGCGATTTGGCCGACCAGGATCTCGCCCGTCTTAGTGTAAGCCACGACGGAAGGAGTGATGCGGGCGCCTTCAGCGTTGACGATCACAGTGGGCTTGCCGCCCTCCATAACTGCGACGGCGGAATTGGTTGTGCCCAGATCAATACCTACTGCTTTTGCCATAATGTGCCTCCTTAGCCCTTTGTCCCTTTGCGCCCGCCATTAGTCATTAGTCGCGCGGCGCACAGGTCAATGACAAATGACAAATGGATCGCGCGCCATTCCCGAGCGATCTCATCAACGTAGCGCTGGCCCAACGCCCGCCTGGCTCGAAAGACCTAATGATTCGAAAGTCGTTAACCCACTGGCGGGCGAGATGTCAGACACGCTTCTTGGTATCTCAAGCGGTATGCCACAGCGGCGGAGACGAAGTGACTGGGACTAGATGACAGAGCAACGAAGCGATACGGGTATCAGGAGCGGAGATGTGGCGACGGAGGGCAGAACGAGCATTCCTAACAATTTGCGTGTGCGAACCGGCGGCAAAGGTAGGCAGACAGTTTTTTCACCATGGAGCCACTTCCTTACGGCGCCCTATCGCTCCAATTGTGGCGCCTTCGCCGCTCTTGGTTTGCCAGCTTGGCCAGCGCGAACAGCCGGGCGCAGAGTGGGGCAAGCTTGTCTTCAGGTTTTCCGCCAAGATGTCACAGGCGCGGACGATGGGCGCTGTTAAATAAAAGGATCTGCGCCTTTCATCTCTGGACCTCCCCTTGCTGTGTATCTAGGCTGATACCAACTCAATATAGGGTCGCGTTTACGAGAGGCCGATCAATGAAGGAGGTGAGAAAAGTATGATTCAACTACAACCATTGCATGACCGCGTAGTCATCAAGCGCACCGAGGAGACGGAAGAAACGCGCAGCGGACTCTACATTCCTGACACGGCGAAAGAGAAGCCGCAACAGGGCGAGGTGATCGCCGTCGGCGCGGGCCAGATTCTCGAAAGTGGGAAGCGTATCCCTCTCGATCTGAAAGTCGGAGATCATGTGCTCTTCGGAAAGAACGCGGGCATGGACGTGATCATCGGCGATGAGGATTATGTGGTTATGCGGGAGAGGGAGATTCTCGGCCGCATTGGAATAGTCGAAAAGGCGAAACGCGCTCGGAAATAGATTGAAGGAGATGAAGGCGCATGGCTAAGCAAATTGTTTTAGGCGAAGAGTCGCGCCATGCCATTCAGCATGGCGTCAACGTCCTGGCCGACGCGGTCAAAGTGACGCTCGGGCCCAAGGGGCGCAATGTGGTCCTCGAGAATAAATTTGGTTATCCCACTATTACCAAAGACGGCGTGACCGTGGCTAAGGAGATCGAACTTGCGGACAGACTCGAAAACGCGGGGGCGCAGATGGTGCGTGAAGTCGCGTCAAAGACCGCCGAGGTCGCGGGCGACGGCACCACCACCGCTACCGTAATAGCGCAAGCGATCTTCCGCGAAGGGCTGCGGCTGGTCGCGGCGGGCGCCAATCCCATGGCGCTCAAGCGCGGGATTGATCGAGCGACCACGGCTGTCGTGGAAGATCTGAAGAAGCTCTCCAAACCGGTCAAGGGCGATGATATCGCCAAGGTCGGCGCGGTCTCGGCCAACGGCGATCATGCCATCGGCGACCTGATCGCGCGGGCGATGTCAAAGGTCGGCAAGGACGGCGTCATCACGGTCGAGGAGTCCAAAACGATGGAGACTCAGATGGAGGTCGTCGAGGGCATGCAGTTCGACCGCGGTTACCTGTCACCTTACTTCGTAACCGACCCGGAGCGAATGGAATGCGTGCTTGATAACAGCCTGATTCTGATCTACGAGAAGAAGATCAGCTTGTTGAAGGACCTGCTGCCGCTCTTGGAGCAAGCGGCCAAGACGGGCAAGCCATTGTTGATCATCGCCGAGGATGTCGAAGGCGAAGCGCTCGCCGCCCTCGTGATCAATAAACTCCGCGGGACGCTGCAGGTTTGCGCGGTCAAAGCTCCGGGCTTCGGCGATCGCCGCAAAGCGATGCTCGAAGACATCGCGATCCTGACCGGAGGCAAGGCCTTCACCGAGGAACTGGGGATAAACCTCGGAACCATCAGGATGGAAGATCTGGGGCGCGCCAAGAGGGTGGTGGTGGACAAGGACAGCACGACGATCGTCGAGGGCGGGGGCAAGAAGGCCGATATCGAAATCCGCGTGCGACAACTGCGTGCGCAGATGGAGGAAACGACCTCGGATTACGACCGCGAGAAGTTGCAGGAGCGGCTGGCGAAGCTGGTCGGCGGCATAGCGGTGATCAAAGTCGGCGCCGCGACCGAGACCGAACTGAAGGAGAAGAAGGCGCGCATTGAGGACGCGATGCATGCGACCAAGGCCGCGATCGAAGAAGGCATTGTCCCCGGCGGCGGGGTCGCGTTCATCCGCGTGCGCAAGGCGGCCGAGGCCCTCAAGTTTGGGGAGGAAGACGAGCAATCAGGCGCCAACATCGTCCAGCGCGCGCTCGAAGAGCCGCTGCGCCAGATCGCGCAGAACGCCGGTCACGAAGGCTCAATCGTGGTCGAGAAGGTGAAGGAGAATAACAACCCGAACTTCGGCTTCAACGCCGAGACCGAAACCTTCGAAGACCTCTTCAAAGCCGGAGTGATAGACCCGGTCAAAGTGGCGCGGACGGCTTTGCAGAACGCGTCCTCGATCGCCGGGCTGATGCTTACAACCGAGGCGACCGTCACCGAAGCGCCGGAGAAGAAGGCCGCCCCGCCGTCGCTGCCGCCTGAGATGATGTACTGAGCGTACGAACCGCAGCCACGTGTACTGAGCGTACAGACCGCAGGCGCCGAGTTTTCCGCCTGGGTTATTAAATGAGTTATGGCGCTGGTTATTCTGATCACGGCCATTTTGATCTCGGCGCTGGTGGTCAAAGTCGGGACTGTCGCGCTGACCATGACTGGCATGGATCGGCGCAAAGCGGCATTCCAGGCGAAGTCGGCTTTCACCAACACCGGATGGACGACGCGTGAGGCCGAACTGATCATGGCGCATGACCAGCGTCGCCGTATCGTCGGAGCGATGATGGTGCTCGGCTATGCCGGATTCGCTTCGGTTATCGCCACGCTTATCGCATCGCTCGGCCAGCGTGGTGTGATCGGACTCTTCAGGAGCCTTGCCGTCTTGGCCGTCGCCATCTTATTCATTTACTTGCTGGCTCGGTGGCGCGGCCTCGACCGTCGGCTCACGGCCGAGATTGAAAAGCGATTAAGGCAGACCACGAATTTGAGAGTCGCAAACTTCGAGGAGGTGCTCCTTTTAGCCGAGGGGTACGGCGTGGTGGAGGTTTACGTCTCCGAGGATTCGGAAATCGCTCATAAGAGTATTGGAGAATTACGCCTTCGCGCCCGCGGCATGGCGGTCTTGGCCGTTGACCGCGCCGGCCAGATCATTCCGGCGCCGGACGCGGAAACCATGTTGCTGCCCGGCGACAGGTTGATCTGTTACGGCAAAGTCAAATCAATCGAGGATATCGCGTATGAAAAGGCGCCAAAGAAGACTGGCGAAGAAGCCTTGCCGAGCGCTCAAAACGGGATCGCTTCGTAATGGTAAATGACATCGTGACGATTCTCTCGGACCAAGTTCCTTCTCTCGGCAAAGCCGCCGTTATCGCGTGATGAGTCCGGGATATGTTGGCGCCTTTTTCTAGGACGGCCCTCTTCGATCTCCTTCAGAGTGCGGCCGGTGAGGACGGAGCGAGCAAACTTGGGGCTTTCAATGTCCCACGAAGTATCGGCATACTCGTCGCGTCGCTTAATGAGCAACCACTGCTCCCTCTGGCCGCGACCGGCCGGACGTTTTCCCAGCCGGATCAATGTAAAACCTCCGCGCAGCTTCTTGCCGTGAAGCGTCATTTCGATTTTGCCACGGGCAAGCTGCTCGTCCGGCGGGATGTCGTCTTCCGGCTTGTACGCGCCTTTGTCCCAGACCATCACTGTTCCCGCGCCATATTGGCCTTCGGGAATCACACCTTCGAAATCGGCGTACTCGAGCGGATGGTCCTCCGTTCTGATAGCCAGCCGCTTCTCCTCGGGGTTCATTGAAGGCCCTTTGGGCACTGCCCAAGATATCAGAACGCCGTTGATTTCCAGCCGGAAGTCATAATGCAGGCGGCTGGCGTCGTGCTTTTGAACGACAAAGATGCGGCTGCGGCCCGCGCGCCGGACGCGCCCGGCCGGCTCCGGCGTCTCAGTGAAGTTCCTCTTCTTGCGGTAATCTTCAAGCGCCATTCAATTTCTCAAGTTTCTGCCGCGGCCTATTCAGCGAAACGCCGCGCCGCCAGAAATCCGCCCAGGGGTCACAGACTGTTTCCAGACGGTCGAAGATGTTCCAGATCGTCACCCCATCAGGCCGAAGGTTCCTGCTCTTAAGTTCGCTCCAGTCGAGTGGGACCGATACGGGAGCGCCACGGCGGGCCCGCACGGCGTAAGCCGGAGCCACCGTTTGCGCGTAGGCGTTCCGGTTCGTGTCCACGAACACGCGGCCGCGGCGCATGCTTTTCCGTTGCTCCAGCGTTCGCTCCCCAGGCTCCTGACTCACGATGACCCTTGCCACCTCCCTCGCAAAGGTGCGCACCGTATCGAAATCCTCTCTGCGTTTGAGCGGCACGGCTACGTGGAGACCGCGTAAGCCGGTCGTCTTGAGGTACGCGGGTAATCCGAGATGATCCAGCAGTTCCTTGAGCGACCGCGCCGCCGCTTTCACCGGCTCGAAGCTGTCTCCGGAAGGATCCAAGTCGAACACCATTTGATCGGGAACATCGAGCTTTTCCGTCTCGCTGAGCCGGATGAGCTACAGTCATGCAGTTTGATTTGTGAGAGACGGCAATGTGGAGCCATTGGCGTTCGGGCCACACAATTAGCCGCCTGAAAGTCGTTTACCCGAGAGCAAGGAGAGGCAGGTTTGCTTTCTTTGATGCCGCAAATCAGCCACATGTATGAAAACGTCGCTTTCCGACCGCGCGAGTCATGCCAGGTAGCCCGTCCCGACATTACCCTCTTTAACGAACCGACCGCCTGACTTGACCGCCAACAGCGCGCTTGATTCACGAGCAAGCGATCAAACTGCGAGACATCGAGTAGGCCACTCCAATATGTACTTAGCCGCGATAACGAACGTAGTAAGCGGCACATTTATTGCTGGCCGCGAATAGTCGCGTGCCGGAAATGCTGCGTATGAGAAACACTGACCTAGAGGAAAAAACTTATGAAGATAGATCAGGCGACTGCGGCAGGTGTGATACTTGGAGTCGGGATAGGGGGGCTTTGTGAGCGGGTTTTTGTTTCAAATGATCCTGCGCTGGCATCACATGCTCTCAAACGTCATTCCGCCCAACACCATGGCGGGCGTAA
>DASRHX010001051.1:0-2790 GCA_035650295.1 Bryobacteraceae bacterium
AACCACAGTGTTCCTAGATGTTCAGGCGGCACTGGCGGCGTTGGGCAAGCAGATGACGGTGGAGGTGCGAGACGCGGCGTGAAGGGCGCCGTCCGGGGGCCTTGGCAGCGAACTTCGAGGCGCTGTACACTCTAGTCGGAATTGTGGAAGGCCCACAGAACTGTGGCCACTGAGAAAGAGGTACAGCATGAAGATCTCATTGGTTCTCGGCATTTCCCTTCTTTGCAGTGTCGCTTGGGCAGGCGATCCTGTCCTCGGCACATGGCGGCTGAATTTGAAGAAGTCCATCTTCAGCCCTGGGCCCGCTCCCAAGAGCCAGACTCGCATCTATGAAGAGCATGGAGGGGGAGTGAGGGTCACGATCAAGACAGTGGATGCGGAAGGCCAGACGACCTCGGTCCAGCATCCGCTCAACTACGATGGCAGAGCGTATGCCGTCGTAGGGTCCAGTCAAACCGACGCGATTATCCTGGAGAAGATCGACGACTACACGTCGGAAGCGATTCTCAAGCATGCGACCACGGTGATTGGAAAGAATCGCCGCGTAGTCTCCAGGGATGGCAAGACACTGACCATAACGTACGAGGGAACAAGCAACCTGAGCCAGCCCGTGAAGAACGTGGTGGTGTACGACAGGCAGTGACTAGCCGGCACGACAGCGCGCCTCCTGCCTACGCCTTCTTCAACTTCTGGCTTGAGCTGTCCCACGCCATGTAGGCATGGCGCTTGAAGCTTTCGTTGCCGATGTTGGCGGCGACGACGCCGTAGTAGCCGAGGTCGACGTCGCACTTGAGGGCTTCGCCTTTGCGGATGGCGTTTTGGAGGTTGCGGTGGTGGAAATCGAGGGCTTCGGCGCCGGTTTTGGTGTGCTCGTAGGGTTTCACGTCGTCGGCGAACATGCGCTGGGGCTTGATGGTGAAGCCGGTGCGGGTGAAGCTGAGCGTCGCTTTGTGGCCGCGGAGCATGTGCTCGACGGGTGAGTCGTTAGCCATCGATGACACGAGCTGGACGGTGAGTCCTTCGGGGTATTCGAGCAGGAAGTTCATCGTGTCGGGAATTTCGGCGGGCGATTTTGTGAAGACGTATTTGCCGCCCATGCCGACGCCTCGCGTGGGGAATGTCAGGCCGAGCGATTTGATGATGCGCGTGACGCGGTGAATGAACAGGTCGGTGGCGATGCCGCCGGAGTAGTCCCAATAGCAGCGCCAGCGGAAGAAGCGCTCGGGCACGAAGGGGCGTTTGCGGGCGGGGCCGAGCCAGGCGTTCCAGTCGAGGTTGACGCCGGGCTTGCAGTCGGGGTCCATCGGGTAGTCCCAGAAGTCGTCGCCTTTGTGGTTGCGCGAATAGTCGATTTGCGCGAGCACGACTTTGCCGAGCGCGCCTTCCTTGACGAACTTGTTGGCGGTTTCGTAGGAGTCGTCGGACATGCCCTGCACACCAACCTGCATTTTGAGGTTGGTGGACTTGATCTTGGCGACAACCTTTTTCGCCTGCTCGATGTTCCACGTCATCGGCTTTTCGCAGTAGATGTGCTTGCCCATGTCGGCAGCATCGAGCGTCATTTGCGCGTGCCAGTGCTCGGGCGTGGCGATCAGGACATAGTCAATGTCCTTGTTCTCGAGGAGGCGGCGGTACTCCTTGTATTTCTGTCCGCCGGTGAGCTCGGCCGCGGCGTCGAGGCGCTTATCATAGACGTCGCACACGGCAACGATGCGGCAGTTGTCGTTTTCTTTCATGGCATTCAGGGCCTTCATGTGGCCCGTGGCCATGCCGCCGGCGCCGATCACGCCAATCTGCAGACGGTCGTTCGCGCCGACAACGCGGGCAGCGGATGCGGCAGTGAGAGGAAGGGCGGAAGCAGTGGCGAGGAAGCCACGGCGAGTGACGTCGGTCATGCGGGAATTGTACCGCGAGGCGGCTCGGCCTCCGTGATTGTGTCCGGGAGACGGAATCGATCCCGGTAAAGCGTGCAGATGAGGGCGAGGATGACGAAGATCGCCTGCACGGCATGGGCGGCGCGACGGGGACCGGGCAGGTAGCTCTTGAGTAGCGAATCGGCGACAGCGGTCCAGGTGATGAGCAGGAACAGGACGATGGGGCAAGTGGTGCGATGGACGAAGACGGCGATGGCGAGGGTGGCAGCGACAATTAGCAGGATGGCGAGCCAGAGTTCGGTTTGCGGGCGGTCTTCATAGAGATCGAGGAAGAAGGCACAGCAGGTGACGGTGATGCCGATTTGGCGGGCGATGGTGGAGGAGCGAGTGGCCAGGAGAAGCAGGAGCGCGCCGGCGACGGTGAAAGAGAAGCGGATGTGGAGGCGGTCGAGGACGGGCACGAAGAAGATGGCGATGGCAATGGCGAGCGCGGCGCCAGTGATCGAGGCCAGCAGCGGCGACGAATCCGATTTGGCGCCAGAGTACGGCACTGGCTCGATGCTCCAAGCGGCCCAGGCATAACCGATGCCAAGTAACGCACCAAAGGTGAACTCCATCACTTTCCACCAGTCGGTGAAGACGGTCATCGCGTGCGCCCGGCCGAGCACCTGGAACCAAGCGCCAAGAGCGAAGCCAATGCCTCCGCCGATTGCGCCACAGAGAGCGAAGCGGCGGACAAGCGTGCCATGCATGAGGGCGACGGTGATTCCGGCAAGGAGGAGGCCGGCCCAGACCTCGGGGCGCGGGCGATCGAGCAGATTGGAAAAGTAGATGAGCTTGGGCTCGTTGATGACACGCCAGCCGAGCCAAGTAGCGGCGAGCATGACCACCATGGTGACGATCAAGTTGCGGCGCG
>DASRHX010001052.1:0-2249 GCA_035650295.1 Bryobacteraceae bacterium
GCGCCGCGTGTGATCTTGTTTGCTATTGCGCGACAACAAGTGGGTGCGTCTGCGCGTAGGGAGCATGTTGGTTCCACTCCGATTGTGGCTAGTGTAGACTCTGAATGCTGATCGGGGTCAGTTAGATACTGCCAAATCCAGCCACACCGGGTTGCATCAGGAGAATTGAGGAGGTTTTTATGAAACCTGCCATGAGCCGCCTCGTTGCGGTCCTTGGTCTTTTCGTCGTGGGCGCGATTCTCTCTCGCGCGCAAAATGTTACCGGTTCCATTACGGGCGTCGTAAAGGATCCGTCCGGTAGCGTCGTCCCTTCGATCACAGTGCTTGCCATCAATGAAGGCACAGGCGCACGCTTCCAGACCACGACGGATTCCGATGGCCAGTACACGATCCGGGCCGTGCCCATCGGCGTGTATAGCCTGACCGCGGAGGCACAGGGTTTTAAGCGCTTCGAGACCGTGGGTGTCCGGCTGCAAGTCAATGAGGTTGCCAGAGTTGACATCACGCTCGCAATCGGCGCCACGACTGAAACGGTGACGGTCAACAGCGAGGTCGTTACGGTCGACACCACGACTGCCGTGCTAAAAACAGTGGTTGACCAAAAGCGTATCGAAGAGCTCCCGCTGAATGGCCGCAATCCGACTCAACTTGTGCGTCTGGTCGTTGGGACCGCCACCGACTGGCGTGCGGACACGACGTCGGGAACCACCTATCCAGGCGTACGGGGCGGTGTTTCAGTGAATGGCAGCCGCGCCAACGCGGTGAATTACATTCTTGATGGCGCGCAGAACAACGACCACTATTCGAATGCGCCCAACCCGATGCCCAATCCCGACGCGCTCAATGAGTTCAGCGTCCAAACGAACAATTTCAGCGCAGAGTTCGGCCGCCAGTCTGGTGGCATCGTGAACGCGGTGACGAAGAGCGGAACAAACCAGTTCCACGGTAGCGGGTTTTGGTTTGTTCGCAACCAGGCAGTGAACGCCGCGAATTTCTTCTCGCCGATTGTGAATGGCGAGAAACGTCAAGACGGTCTCAAGCGCAATCAGGCTGGAGCGACCGTGGGAGGGCCTGTGCATTTGCCGCGGTTTTACAACGGCAAGGACAAGACCTTCTTTTTCGTCAGCTACCAGTCGACGCTAGAGCGACGGACTCCAAACCAGGTCGGAATCGTGGTGCCGACAGCTGCCCATCGCCGCGGCGATTTTTCAGCGCTTGGCCGTCAGATCACTGACCCGGCAACACGCCAGCCTTATCCCGGCAACCAGATACCTTTGAACCAACTCAGCCCGATCAGTCTCGCGATTCTCGAAAAGGTCCCTGCTCCCACGAGCGGCAACCAGATCTTCACCGCGGCGCCTAACAACTTCGATGACGACCAATTCCTTGTCCGGATAGATCATCAGGTCACTGCCAACAACCGCATAACAGGCCGATTCTGGAACTCTTATGCGGAGACGCCGGCGTTTCTTAATCCATCGAACTATCTGGAGGTGACCGTCGGCCGTACTTGGCTCAATCGCAGCGCGAGTATTACTGACACCCATGCGTTCGGCGCCAATCTTACGAACCAGCTTTTCTTCAGTTTCAACCGCACCGATGGCAACAACGTGCCTGCATTCCCTGACCGCAGTCTCACGTCGCTGGGCAGCAAATACTACAACGACGACAAGCCGCAGTGGCACGTCACCGTGACTGGCTACTTTGGCACGCTGAATACCGGTGACACCAACCAATTCCTTCGCGACGAGTACCAGTTCGGCGATACCGTGCGCTGGACCAAGGGCCGCCATCAACTCACTCTGGGTGGCGAGTACGGCTATGGCATCGGAGACGTTGTCAACAACTTCACTGCCAACGGCCAATGGAATTTCAACGCCCAAGCCGGATTCACAAGCGATGCGCTCGCCGACTTCCTCATCGGCCGCTTCAACACCCTCCGCCAAGGTATTGGCGAGTACCGTCAGACGCGCTTCCATCGGTTCAGCTTGTTCGCGCAGGACTCCTGGAAGGTGCACCGCCGTTTCAATATCGATATCGGGGTGCGCTTCGAACCGTTCTTCCCGTTCCGCGAGCTTGACGGAAAGGTCGCAGCGTGGCGTCCAGGACAGCGCTCTACGCGCTACGTGAACGCCCCGGTTGGCGTACTGTTTCCGGGCGATTCGGGTGTCCCGGACGGAGGTTTCGACGTTGCCATGGGTAACTTCGGCCCTCGCCTCGGGTTCGCCTGGGACGTATTTGGCGATGGC
>DASRHX010001053.1:0-3581 GCA_035650295.1 Bryobacteraceae bacterium
TCGTCGGACCGGCGATCTTCCTCGCCTCCGACCTCTCGGCCTACGTCACCGGTTCGATCATCATGGCTGACGGCGGCTACCGATCGATTTAGCGGAGCGCCGCCGAAGACGCGCGTTAGCGCAAATCCCGTTCGAGTCGACGCACCTATTCTGCCTGTTCCCGCGCATAGCACGTCCTTGAGGGCGTGACCCTCAACTCGGACCCAGGCGGATGGGGGCGGGCAAGCTTTTGGGCAGTTTGCCGGCCGCGTGCAGTGCAGCCTGCATGGCGACGATATAGCCGTACGGGCCGAGGCCGGCGATGACGGCTTTGACGACGGAGGAGAGTTTTGAATGCCGATGCAGCTCGTCACGCGCGTGAATATTCGAGATGTGCACTTCGAAGATCGGCCCCTCGAAAGTCATGCGTCGAGCATGGCGATCGACGTGAAGGAGTAGCCAGCGGGATTGATGATGATCGTATCGGATTCTTCCCGCGCCGATTGAATGAGATCGACCAGCACTCCTTCGTGGTTCGACTGGTGAAATGACAGCTGCGCGCCCGCGAAGCTCGCGAATTCCTCGCAGCTTGCCTTGATCGAAGCAAGCGTTGTGGTCCCGTAGATGTGCGGCTCACGCACGCCGAGGAGGTTGAGATTCGGCCCGTTCAGGATCATCAATCGCATGGTGGTCCTTTCCTCGCAGGCGTGGTCCCGCACGATATCACGCCTCCCCGCGTGGCGTGTGGCAGGACTGCGAGAACCGTTCGAAATTCGGCTTGCCTGCAACCGCCGGACGCCATCGTCAGCCCCATAGCGATGCAAGCTCAGTTTGCATTGAGCCGACCGATGGAAGAGGCCCACATGCACATCACCCGGCGCGAGCGCCGGGTGATGCCGCGCAGATAGAAGGCTGCGGAGCTAAAGGTCGATCACGGTCTTGAAGCCGCCCCAGATCATGCGCTTGCCATCGAAGGGCATCGTTTTGGGGTCCATCATCTTGGCAAGGCGCTTATCCTTCATCACTTTCGCATTGATGCGGTCGCGGTCGGCGCGCGATTTGTAGACGATATAGGAGAAGAAGACGGTCTCGCCGTTCTTTTGCTTGACGCTGCGCGGGAAGGACGTTCGCTTTCCCCACGTGACGTCGTCGGCGATGCATTCCCGGAACTCCAGCGCGCCGTGCTCGCGCCAGATCTTGCCCGCCTTCGCCGCCATGCGCCGGTAGTCGGCAACCTTCTTCTTCGGGACCGGCACGAGAAATCCATCGACGTAGCTCATCCGAACGCTCCGTTGGTTGAGTGTTGAGTCATAAGGTGACGCGCGTAGCGCAAGGTCAGTGCGAAGAGCAGGCAGTCAATCAATTGCAATCCGCGCACACGCGGATGAATTGGACTCGATGCTTTTCCAGGCGCTCGCATGCCCAAATCCTCCCTCAGCCGCTCGGCACGCGGCCAAGTCTGGCGATTTGCGGCTTTCTCTCCATTGGGAATAGGCCGAAGTACGGTTGCGCTTCCTTGAGCACCCGGGCGAAGGAAGGGCGCGCCATGAGACGATCGAGATAGGCCGGCAGATTTTTGTACGCCTCGGCTAAAGGAACGACGGTATTCGCATAGAACAGCGCCGGCGCCGCCGCGCAGTCGGCCAACGTGAAGTCGTTACCCATCGTCCAGACCTTCGATTGCATCTCCTGTTCGATCACTCTATACGCAGCGCGGAGCTGCACCTTCGCAAGTTCGACGCCGTAAGTGTCGTTCTTGCCCTCAGGACGCAACCGGTCAGTCACGATCTTCTGCATCGGTTCCTGAACGTAGTGATCGTAGAAGCGGTCCCACATCCGTGTCTGCCAGGCACGATCCACATCCGTGGGCACGAATTGCGTCCGGCCTGGATAATGCGCGTCTACGAATTCGATGATGATGGTCGATTCTGCCACCGTGCGACTGCGCGCTTCGTCGCGCAGCACCGGCATCTTGGCCATGGGGGAGATGGCCCGGAAGGCGGCGCTCGAAACCTCGTCGCGCAAATCGACGATGATCGGCTCGAAGGGGATGCCGTTCTCGTACAAGGCGATGAGCGCCTTGTGGCAGAAGGAGGCAAGAGGATGGAAATAGAGCTTCAGAGACATGGCCCACGGACTCGAGTTCCCTCCCTCCTGAACGCTCCGTTTCGCTAACCGACGTCGGCGCAACTAGCTGCGCGTCGCCGCTTCGGTCAACGCCTTCAGGTTTTCTAGACCCTTCTCGAAATGATCGCCGATCATCTTGTCCTGGTTCATGAACAAGCAGATCGCCCGGGATAGGAAATTGTTCTGCCCAAACATGGCCCACGTGACCGCCGTCCGATCGCCCTCGGGCCTGAACGTGAACTCGGCCGTGCTGGTGCCGGCCATCGGCTGCACGAAATCGAGCCTGATCCTGATGAGCTCGGCCGGGCGGCTCTGGGTCAGCGTCATGCGCCCTTCGCCGACCTTGCTGTTGCCGGCCCAGGCGAAGACCGCGCCTTCTCCTGCCGAGGCCCCGTCGAAGGCGGTTTTGGCGTTGGGGTCGAGCTTCGCCCAGGGCGACCACGCTTCCCACTTGTGGAAGTCGTTCACCTGGGCGAAGACCTCGGGCGCTGGGGCGGTAATCGTTGCCGATCGCGCGACCCGGTATTCGGAGGGCTGAAGCGCGACGAACGCGACGACCGCCGCGATGACTGCGACTAAAGCGACAACGATCTTCAAGAACATCGGGACCCCTCTTTCAAGGTCATTGACCCGCAAGCGCCACCAGAGCCACGCGTTTAGTCGAGGCTCTGGCAGCTTGGGTATTTCCTGCTCAACTGTCCTACGCGGCGCTATTGCTCCACGATCACCATCCAACCCACGCCGAAGCGGTCCGCGACCATTCCGAAGCGCTTGGCGAAGAACGTCTTGCCGAGCGGCATTTGCACCTTGCCGCCTTCGCCGAGCGCCGCGAACACGCGGTCGGCCTCGGCCTCGTCCTTGGCATTGATGGAGAGCGAGAAGCCCTCGAATTTCGGTGTGCCTTGCGCGCAGCCGTCGGACGCCATCACGGCCTCGCCGTTGATGCGAAGGCATGAATGCATGATCTTGTTGTCGCTGCCGGGCGGAACCATGCCGGGCGGCGGCGGCTCCGGGCTTTCCTTGAAACGCATCATCATCTCGACCTTGGCCCCAAGCGCCTTCTTGTAGAAGTCAAGCGCCTCCTCGCAGCGGCCGTTGAAAACCAGATAAGGTGTAGGCATGGTCTCTCTCCTTTGTCCAAGTTGTGGCGATTGCGCAGCTACGTATGTCAGGCGGCTTGCGCCCGCTTCAGGGCCGCAATGTCGATCTTGCGCATCTGCAACATCGACTTCATGACCCGTTGGCCGGAACCTTCGTCCATCAGCATCTGCGGCAGCGCCATCGGTATGACCTGCCACGAGAGGCCGAATTTGTCCTTGAGCCAACCGCAAGGGCCCTCCTCACCGCCCTCTGCAAGCTTGCTCCAGAAGTAGTCGATCTCTTCCTGGGTTTCACAGTGCACCTGAAACGATATCGCCTCGTTGAACTTGAACTGCGGGCCGCCGTTGAGCGCCAGGAATTTTTGCCCTGCGATT
>DASRHX010001054.1:0-3548 GCA_035650295.1 Bryobacteraceae bacterium
ACGGTCACCAAATCGCCTGTCGATCCGCGATGGTTCACTGCCGGTTCGAGCAACGCCGTGCGCGCGGCTTCCACTTCGGCCCGGGCTTGTTCGATCTCGGCGCGTGCGGTCGCCACCGAATTTTCGGCGGCCCGGCGCGCCGCTTCGGTACGCGTGGCTTCGCTGCGCGTTCGTGCCAGCCGCTCCTGTGGGATGTCGCCGGTCTTCGAGAGCGGTGTCTCACGTTCCGCCTGTTGGGCCCAATAGCTAGCCTCGGCCTGCGCGGCGCGAGCCTGTTGTTCGGCCGTACTCACGCGTGCCTGGGCCACGCGCAAAGCTGCTTCGGCAGCCTTCAAACGTGCCTCGCCCTGTTCACGCGTTCGTGTGTCGAGCACTTGCGCGCGCAGCGGTTCCAACGTTGCGGCTACGTCACCCGCACGTACATTGTCTCCTTCGTTCCACCGAATGCGCCGGACGTAACCGGCTACGGGCGACGAAACGACAAAGCGGTCGCGTAGACGCGTCTTGCCTTCCTCCTCGACGGTGACGCGCAACGGTCCGCGAGCCACCGTGGTGGCCGCCACCTCCACCGGCTGCGGGCGCATGGCAAAGAATGCGCCTGCCAGGACGATGGCGATGAGCAGAATGATCCAGAGCCAGCGTTTCATAAGTGCGGATAGTTACTCCCTGGTTTTGAGGACCTCGACGAGGTCCATCTGGTCGAGTTTACGGCGCACCAGCAGTCCGGAGACCGTGGCGGCAATGAGAACAACGACCGCGGAAAAGGCATACGTGGAAGGCAGAATGATCAATGGCACGCGGAACAGCTCATTCGCCGATGCCACCGAGAGCCTGCACATAAATCGTCCCAGGTAACAACCGAGCGGAATGGCGAGAAAGACGATAATCGCGAGCTCACCCAGCAGAATGTATGAAATCTCGCCGCGCGTATAACCGAGCACTCGTAGGCTCGCCAGCTCTCGATTGCGTTCACTAAATGCAATGCGCGCCGTGTTGTAAACCACACCAATAGCAATGGTCGCCGCCAACAGCGTATTGAAGAAGGCGAACGTGAGCATCTGCCTCGCCATGGTTTCGTAGAAGCTTTCGAGCAGACGCATGCGGGCCGTGGTGGAGGCCACGCGAGGCATCTCTTTCAATCTTGCGTAGATCAGCGGCGCTTGCGTCATGTCGGCGGCAAGATAGGCGCCGGAGATCGCGTTCCCCTCGCCTAGCAGACGATTGAGAGCTTGGCGGCGCATGTATGCGGAGACGCCGATGTATTCGCTGACAACCGAGGTGAGCGGAACCTGATACACGCCGCGCTCGCCCTCCATCACTTCGACTGTCACCATGTCTCCGGGCTTAAGGCGCATGCGTCGCGCGAGATAGTCGGTGAGCATCAGCCCGTCGTCTGGCATCTCGACGCGGCGGCCGGAGTCGTCCAACAGTTGCCGCAGCTCGCCTCGATCATCCAGACCTTGAATCGACGTGCGGTAGGTCTGCGCACCATTGCGCAGGCGAACGGCAACGGAGCGAAAGGGCTCGGCATAGCGGATGCCGGGAAGGCTAGTAAGCGAATAAACGGCGCGCTCGGAGGTAGCGTCGATGAAGACGACAGTCAGGTCGTCATGTTGCGCTTTGCGGAACTGGAAGTCGACCATGAAGTCCACGGCGTTCCCCCAGAATCCGCCCATGACGAGGATCGCGCCCGAGAGCGCAACGCCAAGGATGGAGAGCATCGCTTTGAGCGGACGCCGTTCCAGGTTGCGCATGATCATGCGCGTGGGCTGCGACAGGTGGCGCGCCGCTCCAAGGCGTTCGAGAATCGTCAGCCGGAAGTTGCCAGGAACGGCGGGTTGCATGGCTTGGGCGGGTGGTTCTCCGGCAGCGCGGATGACCGCATGGACAGCGCCAAGGGAAGCGGCGACGAGGTTGATGATTACGGAATAGATCACCACGTGCGGGCGCAGAATGTATTCGAGTTTCGGAAAACGGTAGAACTCCATGTACATGTTGCTCATGCCACGCCCCATCCACTGGCCCGCGGCGAGACCGAGCAGGCAACCGATGGCGACAATGATGAACGTCAACTTTAAGTAGTGGGAAGCGATGGCGGGTGTCGTGTAACCAAAAGCCTTCAGGATAGCGATCTGGCCGCGTTGCGTGGCCATAAGGCGCGTCGAGACGACGTTCAATAAAAACGCCCCTACACCGAGGAAAATCGCCGGGAAGACCGTCGCCATCACGGTCAGCTGCTTGAACTCCTCCGAGAGGTACTTGTGCGACACCTGGTCTTCGCGGCCGAAGGAGCCTAAGCCGCCGTAAGGACGCACCAAATCGTCCAGACGCACGATGACATCTTTGGTTGAAACTCCGCGATCGAGCTTCAGCGCGACCTGATTGAATGCACCCGTCATGTTGTAGGCGGTCTCGACGGGGTCACGGTTCATCCAAAGGATCGCGTATGTCTTGAAGTCGGGAATGATTGAGCCCGGCTGGAGTTGGTAGATGTACTCGGTGGAGGAGACAATGCCGACGATCTGGATCGTGCGCCGCCGGCCATAGATTGTCGCTGTGAGCGCGGTGCCGGGTTGCAGCTTGTGCGCCAGCGCAAAGCCGTCGCTCACTACCGCTTCCTGCTCGCGGCCTATTTCCGGCATTCGTCCACTGCGCAGATGTAGTTGGTTCAATACGGACTGTCCGTCGTCGGGTAGTGAAAGCACCATGGCCGAAATCGGCAGCCCGTAAGTTGGCAGATCGAGATTGGCCGGCACGGAGATGCGTGTTTCCACGAAGCGTACGCCGGGGATTTCGGTGATGCGGTCGCGCAGTTGTTCCGGAGCGCGCTTGAGGTTGGCGAACACGTCGGCGAAGAGGTCCTCGCGATAAAGCGTGGCCTGAGTGGTCTTCAGCGAGTCGAGCGTCGACGAGGAGAGAACGTAAGTGGCCGTGCCACCCGCGATCACCATCGCGATGGCGAATGCCTGGCCTTTCATCAGCCAGAGATCGCGGAACAGCTTGATGTCGAGAGCGCGCATCGTGCCTACCAGTGCAGTTCCTTCGGCGCACGCCGAGTCTGGTTGCGTTCCACCGATGAAATGTGGCCATTGCTCATGTGAATGACACGATCAGCCATGCCGGCGATGTCGGCGTTGTGCGTGATGACCGCGGTCGCCGTGCCCAACTCGCGATTGACGGTTTCGATCGCTTCCAGCACAACGACGCCCGTTTCCCAATCGAGCGCACCCGTCGGCTCATCGCACAACAGCACGGAGGGCCGCTTGGCAATGGCGCGGGCGATGGCGACGCGCTGTTGCTGGCCTCCGGAGAGCTGCGAAGGAAAGTGTGTCATTCGATCACCCAGGCCAACCAATTCGAGGGCCTCCTCCGGGCGCATGGGGTGGTCGGCGATCTCAGTCACGGCGGCTACGTTTTCGCGCGCGGTGAGGCTTGGGATGAGGTTGTAGAACTGGAACACGAAGCCGACGTGCTGGCGGCGATAGCGCGTGAGCTCTTTGTCGGTTGCCCGCGTCAGTTCGAAACCCTGATACCTCACTGTGCCGGAC
>DASRHX010001055.1:0-6902 GCA_035650295.1 Bryobacteraceae bacterium
GTCGATCTGCTAGTCCTCGATTGGCTCATCGTGTGCTGGCTGGAGCCGCGCTGGGTGATCCTCCCCGGCACGGAGCATGTCGTGATTCGCAAACAATACCTCCATGACTTCAAGGGGTTCTTGATAGGAACCGTCGGTTTGGGGATTGTAGGCCTTGCCATCGCTGCTCTTCTGTCGTGAAGGATTGAGCCCAACCGAGATGGACGCTCGAAGGGCGACGTACCGCTAATTTTTCTAGCAGGAAACTTTCGCGCCGCCGACGCCACGCAGATGTACCACATGCTTGGGTGAACCGATACGATTGACTTCGGCGGGATTCGCGCGGTGTCTTGGTAGCTCAGCAGAAAACACCGAATCAATCGGCCCTGCGCGGATGATCGGCAACCGCCAGCAAGGGGCCGCCCACGCACCATCCACTCTCGCGCGTCCGACCACTCCCACGAAGCCCCGCACGGCGCCGTCGCTGAAGAAGCCGTGAAATGGTGCCGGCGTGGTCGGCGACTCACCTCACCAACCCCACACCCTCTTTCCTCGCCGCCCCGGCCAATGCGTCATCCAGAGTAGCCAGCGGTATCTTCTTCCGCCGGGCCAACTCCAAATATGCGGCATCATACACGCTCAATTTGCGCGTGCGCGCCAGGCGCATTACCTCCGCCTCGTCGGGAGATCGATCCTCCAGGATCGGCAGCACCGCCAACCGCTGCAAAAACGCATGTGTCGCAGCCTCCGTCAGACGCTTCCGCCGTTCATTCACCACAAGAATGTTCCGTATCTCGAACCACAACAGCCCCGGCGCCGCGGCCTCCTCGGAGCGAATCAACTCCAGCGCCTTATCCGCTACCGCATGACGTTCATCGACGAGCGCCCAGCAGGCCACGATCGACGCATCAACCACAAACGCCACGGCCTACTTTCTCCCCTTGTCCCGCGCCGCCAATATCTGCCGCACGCTCACCGCCCCCGCGCGCTTGCCTGCCTTCTTTCTCGCGGCCTGAATCTCAGAGACCGCTCGGTCGATCTCTTCCTGCCGCCGGTTCGACTCGGGAACGATCCGCGCAATCGCCCGCCCATGCCGCGTAATCACGAGCGTCTCCCCCCGTTCGACTTCGTCCAGCAGTTGGGGAAGATGCGTCTTTGCTTCGGATGCTTGAATCGTGCGCATTTTTTTCGACCAGTCTAATCGACTAGTCCAATCTTGGATCAGTTTCGGACAAGTCGCAACTTGGCCCGACGGCATGCGCGCTCGGCCCGGCCACAGCCCCGGCGCAGCGATCTCTGCTACCCTACTCGCAGCCCCGATGCCCCGCCCTGCCAAGCATCCCGATCCCATCGAGCTCGAGCTCTTCCGGCACCTCTTCACATCCCTCGCCGAAGAGATGGGCATCGTCCTCCGCAAGACCTCCTACAGCGCAAACATCAAGGAGCGCCGCGACTACTCCTGCGCTCTCTACAACGCCACCGGCGACGCCATCGCCATGGGCGACCACATGCCCGTCCACCTCGGCGCGATGCCCGCCTCTCTCGCCGCCGCCCGCGCCGCCTTCCCCTTCGAACCCGGCGACGTCGCCCTCCTCAACGATCCCTTTCAAGGCGGCACTCACCTCCCCGACATCACCGCCGTCTCCGGCGTCTTCTTCGGCCGCGAGCGCACCCCGCGCTTCTACCTCGCCAACCGCGCCCACCACGCCGACGTCGGCGGCATGAGCCCAGGCTCCATGCCACTAGCCCGCGAAATCTATCAGGAAGGCATCCGCATTCCGCCCGTGAAAATCATCCGCCGCGGCAAGCTCGACCGTGAGCTCCTCTCCCTCATCCTCGCGAATGTCCGCACGCCCGTCGAGCGTGAAGGCGACCTCCTTGCCCAGTTCATGTCGCTCGAACGCGGAGCCGCCCGCCTCACGGAAGCGGTTCAACGCTACGGCATCGCCACCGTCGAACGCAACGCCCGCGCCCTCCTCGACTACTCCGAGAAGATGATGCGCCACGTCCTCTCCGAACTTCCGCGCGGCACTTACCGATTCGAAGACTTCCTCGACGGCGATGGTATCGGCAACGGTATTTCGGACAATCTGCTCCCAATTCGTGTCCGCATCGCTCTCGACGGCCGCTCCGCCCACATCGACTTCACCGGCACCGCCCCGCAATCGGCCGGCAGCGTCAACGCCAACCTCCCCATCACGCAAGCCGCCGCGCTCTATGTCTTCCGCTGCCTCCTCGCCGAAGACGTGCCGTTCACCTCAGGACTCATGCGAGCCCTCTCCATCACCGCCCCGCCGGGCACGCTCGTCAATGCCCTGCCCCCTGCCGCTATGGCCGCGGGCAACGTAGAAACCTCGCAGCGCATTACTGACGTCTTGCTCGGCGCCCTCTCGCAAGCCGCGCCCACGCGCATCCCCGCCGCCAGCTCCGGCACCATGAACAATGTCACCTTCGGCGGCCACGACCAGTTCCGTCAACGCCCCTTCGCCTATTACGAAACAATCGCCGGAGGCATGGGCGCGCACTCCCTTGGGCCCGGACTCGACGCCACCCACACCCACATGACCAACTCGTGGAACACACCCGTCGAAGCCTTCGAGCACCTTTATCCGCTGCGCATCCACTCCTACCGTGTGCGCCCCCGCTCCGGCGGCCCCGGCAAACACCCCGGCGGCCGCGGTGTCGTCAAACAGTTCGAGTTCCTTACCCCCGCCGAAGTCACCATCCTCAGCGACCGCCGCGCTCGCGGCCCCTATGGACTCGCCGGCGGCAAGCCCGGCAAACCTGGGCGCAATCTCCTCAACCGCAAGCCGCTGCCCGCCAAAACCCGCTTCCCTGTCCGCGGCGGCGACATTCTCACCATCGAAACACCCGGTGGCGGCGGGTTCGGTCCGCTATCATAGAGAGTTGGCCGCGACCTCCTCCACGCCCGCTCCCGCTACGCCGCGGCACAACCAGACGCTCTCCATCGCGCTGGTATTCGTCTGCACTCTGCTCGGCGCAGCCGCGCAAATCCTTATGAAATCCGGCACGCAACGCACCGAAGCCTCCGGCCCCATCGGCCTGATCATCGCCATCTTTTCCAACTGGCACCTCTTCAGCGGCTATGCCCTCTATGGCCTCAGCACCGTCGTTCTCATCGTCGCCCTCAAATACGGCCAACTCTCGATTCTCTATCCAGTGATCGCGCTCACCTACGTCTGGGTCACGATTCTCTCCGTGCTGCTTTACAACGAGACAATCAATCCCTTTAAACTCCTCGGCCTCACCACAGTCATCCTCGGCGTCGTCATCCTCGGCCGCGGCATGAAATCCCCGCCCCCTCCCGGCGGCCCAGCGGAGCCGCTCGTATGACCACCCCCACCTCCTCGATCCTCCTCGTGCTCGGCGCCAGCTTCGTCGGCAGCTTCGGTGCGGCCTTCCTCAAATCCGGCGCCGACCGCCTCCATCGCCAGTTCATTACCATCCTCACGAACTGGCGCTTAGCCCTCGGCGTCTTCTTCTTTCTCGCCTCGTCCCTGCTCTATCTCAAGGGCATCAAGGATGGCGAATTGACAATCCTTTACCCCATGGTCTCCCTCGGCAACGTTTGGACCCTCTGCTGGTCCCGCGTCTTCTTCCACGAACCAGTCACCCGCAACAAACTCGCCGGCGTTGGATTGATCTTGCTCGGAATCGTCTTCCTCGCCTTCGGCGGACGTTGACCCGTCACCTCACGGCAATCGGGGCTCAGTGCCAGTGCCGTCTGCTCATACGATGCGGCGTTGCCGATCCATCCCACCGTGGGCGCGGGCGGACTCGCATAGTTGATGCCGAGCTATACCAGCAACATGAAGTTCGGGCTGCGCGTGCGCATAGCAGGTTCGACACGCCGCAGGCCATATCGGAGTGCGCGCCTAACCTCCCCGCCCTTCAAGCCACGGTTACAATGGACTTGGAGAATCGCCGCGTCATGGAATTCGACTCCAAACAGGTCCGCGATCACGCCCACGCCCTGCTCGACCTCCTCCCACCCGCCAAACTCAACGCCGTGCACTCGCTGCTCGAGGTCATGATCGATGAGGACGATGAGGAGTTGACCGATGAGGAACGCGCCGCCATTCAGGCTGGCCTGGATTCCCTCGACAAGCACGGCCCCATTCCGATGGACGACGTGCTGGCCGACTTCGGCCTGACCACGGCCGAGTTTGAAGAAATGGCCGCCACCCCCGACATCCCAGGATCCAGCAATCGATCAAATGGCTAAGCGGGTTTACTGGTCCGCTGAAGCCCGCGCCGACCTCCGTGCCATCGATCGCGAGACAGCCCTACGCCTCTTGAAGTCACTGGACCGTTTCCTCAAAACTGACACAGGCAACATCAAACAACTCGAAGGCTTCGACCCACCGTTGTTCCGTCTCCGCGTCGGCCCCTGGCGTCTTATCTACCGCACGCGCGGCGACGACGCCATCGAAGTCGTCCGTGTCCGCAATCGCCGCGAAGCCTACCGCTAAGAAAGATTCTTCTTACAGACGCAGAATACAGCCGCCATCTCGTTATCGCGCTCAGTTCACGACTGTGGAATCATCTTTCTGATAGAAGGCGCGACCACTTACGTACCACAAGCCTGGGCACCTCGTATCCTTCACAAGATGTCTGATTTCCGCGTCCTCCCCTTCGAAATCAGGTTCGCCTTGATCCTCTATTTCGACTATCGTGCTACCCATATCTTCTCGCATGTAATCGGCGACCATATTGTGCATCACTTCTTCCGTTTCGGCGGTTACGCCGAAGCGCTGATGATATCCGGCAATCGGAACGTGCCCGGGAAGGTTGACTATTTTGTGGCCTGGAACGGCCTTCACTACCAACAATCGCGTTATCATTCGCATCGCAATTTACACTCCTCGAAATCGCATCATGTGGGAGTGATCCAGACACGGAAAGGCGTAGTCTAGACGCGGGCGCTCCCGCTACAATGATCTTATGCGCCTCCGCCTCCTCCCGGCCCTGGCTTTGCTTTCTTGCGCCGCCGCGCTGGCCGCCGAGTACGCACTCCCTCTCCGCGCACGCAGCCATCCAACTGCGCCCGCCGCCACTACCCACTCCGTACTCCCCATCGGCAAGCCCATCCCGATCCCCGCTCCCCTCGGCCTTCCTCCTGTCCCGATCCCGCCCGACAATCCGCCCACGGCCGAAACTGTCGCTCTCGGCCGGCGCCTCTTCTTCGACAAGATCCTCTCGCGCGACCGCTCCCTCTCCTGCGCCTCCTGCCACGACCCCAAACATGGCATGGCCGATCCCAACCCCAACTCCAACGGCTATCGCGATCAAAAAGGCAACCGCAACGCGCCCACCGTGCTCAACGCCGCCTACGCCTCACCGCTCTTCTGGGACGGCCGCGCGCCCACTCTCGAAAAGCAGGCTGAAGGCCCAGTCGAGAACCCCATCGAACTCGCGCACTCTCTCGTCGGTGTGGAACGCCGCCTCATGTCCGACCCCACCTACATCGCCGGGTTCGCCAAAGCATGGGGCCCGGGCCCGATCTCATATGAGAAGGTCGCAAAGTCGATCGCCTCCTACGAGCGCACGCTCGTCAGCGGCAACTCGCCCTTCGACCGTTACTACTTCGGCGGCGACAAAACCGCCTTGAATCCCTCCGCCATCCGCGGCCTGCAGCTCTTCCTCGACCCCTCGCTTCGCGCCGCCAATTGCATCTCCTGTCACCGCATCGACGACACCCACGCCACCTTCACCGAAGCCCGGTTCCACAATACCGGTGTCGCCTTCGATCCCAAGACAGGCGTCATGAAAGACCGCGGCCGCGCGGCTATCAATGGTGACGGCCGCTTGGAAGGCGGCTTCCGCACCGTCACCCTCCGCAACATCGCCCTCACCGCTCCCTACATGCATGACGGCAGCATGAAGACGCTGGAAGAGGTCGTCGACTTCTACTTCGAAGGCGGCCGCACCAATCACGCGATCTCCAACGACATGCCCCAACCTGGCCTCCCAGGCATCCCCAAGGATCAGCAGGCGCAGGCCAAGAAGGACCTCGTCGAATTCATGAAGGCCCTCACTGGCGACATGCCCGCCGGCGCCACGCCGCCACAGTGAAGTCTCCAATCGGAACGGATCCCCGCTGGCGCACACCAGGCGCAGGGCACAAGCACAAGACCTGCCCCTGATTTGTGTGATGGCTATTTTTCCTTCGTGAAAACCCTTTCCCCTTGGGGTCGTTTGATCGTCAACTGGCCTTTCGCGGCGTCGAATTCGAAGAAGACCCCGGGACCGATCCTGAATTTGTCCTCTGCGGTTGCTTCGAGCGGGACACCAGCTCCCTCCGCTCCGGCTTGAATGTAAAGCGTCGCTCCATTTCGGGTAACCGTCATTTTCGCGGGAGTCCCCGGGATCGTGTAGACGCCGGCGTATCGCTCCAGAATTTCCGGGCTGACTTCGAACGCCTCGAAGATGGGGATCTGAAACGGTCGATTCCAGTAAATGTCGAAAACGCCGCTCACAATATTGCGAACCGGGTAGATCTTTGCATTCGTCGTGTAGGCGAGTGCAAGCTTCTCGTCTGGAAAGTAAGCCAGCCATGCTCCTGAGTTGAAGCTCCCTCCTGTGTGCCCGTAGCCGGTTTTGCCGGCAAACGAGAACGGTTCCATTCCCATACCCTCGCCGTCCCTCATCGTTTTCATCTGATTGAGGCTGTTTTGAGAGACCAGCTTCAGATCGAACAGCGCTTGGATAAATTTCGCCATGTCCGCCGGTGTCGAAAGGATGGAGCCGCGCCGCCTGTAATGCTGAAATCGAGTTCGGCTGCCTCTCTCCATCCGCCCAAGTACCCATAGGAAAGAGCTTCGTTCTTGCTGGGATCCGTGTTTCCAACGCCGAGATAGGTATCCTTGAGTCCGATCTTGGAAGTGATCCTTGCCTTCAAG
>DASRHX010001056.1:0-7084 GCA_035650295.1 Bryobacteraceae bacterium
CGAGTTATGCAGTACGTTTCCGACGTCGCAATTGGTGGACCGCATCAATCGGCAGCTACACGCCAATACGGCTCCGGAAAAATATGCGACCTTCTTCTTCGCCGTGTTCGATCCGCGTTCGAGCCTGTTGACCTATACCAACGCAGGCCACCTGCCGCCGATTCTCGTGCGTGACGGCAAGACAACGATGTTGGATGTGAACGGCACGGTGGTGGGGCTATTTCCGCGGACGCCATACCAGGAGAGCCGGCTGAAGTTGGAGCCTGGCGACGCGCTGGTATGCTACACCGATGGCATCACCGAACCGGAAAACGAGTATGGCGAGATGTTCGGCGAGGACCGGTTGAAAGAGACTGTCTTGAAGCATGCCCATTTGCCGGGAGAACAGATCATCGCCGCCGTGATCGAGGCCGTGAAGACGTTCACGGGATCGCAGGAACTACAGGACGACATGACCATGCTCGTAGTGCGGAGACAATAGCACGGCATGGATCGAATTCAACGGCGAATACTGATCATCGTCCTGCTGCTGACGGCGACCGTGGCTGCCGGAACAGCCGGGTTCATGATCGTGGAAGGCTGGTCTTTCCTGGACGCCTTGTATATGGCGGCGATCACGATCACGACAGTGGGTTACATGGAGGTTCATCCGCTGTCGACAGCGGGACGAACCTTCAATCTTTTTCTGCTGATCGGCGGCGTGACGATGATGTTCTACATAATGGCGACCGTCACGCAGATTGTGTTGGAGCTGGAATTAAGCGACTATTTCGGGAAGCGGCGGACCAAGAAAGTGATCGATCAATTAACTGGCCACTATCTATTGTGCGGCTTCGGGCGAGTGGGCCGGGGCGCGGCGGCGGAGATGTTGCGAACGGGGGTCTCGTTCGTTGTGATGGATAAGAATCCTGATCGAGTGGAGCGGGCGATGAAGATGGGCTGCCTCGCCGTGTTAGCCGATTGTTCTCGCGACGAGATGCTGCGCGACGTGGGAATCACGCGCGCCAAGGGACTGATTGCGGCGTTATCGACCGACGCCGAGAACCTTTTTCTGATTCTCTCGGCAAAGACGCTCAACCCGATGCTGAACGTAAGCGTGCGCGTGGCCGAAGAAGAGGCCGAATCGAAGATGCGGCGGGCGGGCGCCGATGCTGTGTACCTTCCCTATTCGATGACTGGATACCGGCTCGCGCAGGCTATTGTGAGGCCGCACGTGTTTGAGTTTCTCGACATCACCTCGACCTCGCGAATGGGATTGAACGTAGGCATGGAGCAGGTGCGGGTGGATGAGGCGTGTCCGCTGGCAGGCAAGTCGCTGCGCGATCTGCAACTGAGGCGGGAGATCGGCGTCATTGTATTGGCGATCCGGCGCTTAACCGGAGCTATGGACTTCAACCCGCCGGCCGATGCCTTGCTCAACAGTGGAGACGTACTGATCGTGATGGGCAAGGCCGAGGATGTGCGGAAGTTGGAAGAGACGCTGGCGGTGGCGAAATCATGAAAGTGCTGACCGCCGCGCAAATGCGCGAAGCGGACCGCCAGGCGATCGAGGCAGGCGTGCCGGGTTTGATCCTAATGGAAAACGCGGCGATGCGGGTGGTGGAGTTTCTTGCGGAGCGATACGCGCCGTTGGACAAGCATCACATCGTGGTTTGCTGCGGCAAGGGCAATAACGGCGGCGACGGGCTGGCGATCGCGCGGCAGTTGGGGATGCGGTTTCGCGCACGGGTGGAAGTCGTGCTGGCGTGCGAGCCGGCGGAGCTCAAGGGGGACGCGGAGGCGAATTGGCGGATGCTCGTGGTGGCGGGCTGTACTGTGGTGCGCGACCTTGCACCGGGGGCGACGATCATTGTGGATGCGCTGCTGGGAACGGGCTTGGAAGGCGCGCCGCGCGGGCGAGTGGCCGAGTTGATTGCAGCGATCAAGAAGCTGAAGAAGGCGCATATAGTGGCAGTGGACATGCCGTCGGGGCTGGGGTTCGATGGCGTACGGGCCGAGGCCACGGTGACGTTTGCGGCGCCGAAGGTGGAGCACTATCTGAGCGCGGAAGCAGATCGCGTGGGAGAGCTGGTTGTGGGAGCGATTGGAATTTCGGCTCGGATTCTGAATTCTGACCCGGGGCACTGGCTGAATGTTACCGAGCCGCATGAGGTGGGCGCACTGTTGCAGCCGCGAGCGAGCGACGGACATAAGGGGACGTACGGTCACGCGCTGATCGTGGGCGGTGCAACGGGCAAGTCGGGCGCGGCGGCGATGGCAGGTTTGGCGGCGTTACGCGCGGGCGCGGGGCTGGTGACGGTGGCCTGCGACGATTCCTCGCGCATGGCGCCGGAGTTGATGACGGCTCCGCTCGACGCGCCTCCGGTGGAAGGCAAAACGGTGCTCGCCATAGGCCCGGGTTTGGGAACGGAAGCCGGTGTGGCGGCGCTTCTGAAGCGCCTGCTGGATAGCGAAAGCTTGCGCGTGTTGGATGCTGACGCACTGAACATCGTGGCGCAAAAGGGTCTGAGCGTGGCGGGCTGTATTGTAACGCCGCATCCTGGCGAGATGAGCCGATTGACAGGCAAAACGGCGGCGGAGATTCAGAACGGCCGCTTGGAGGTAGCCCGTGACTTCGCCATGTCGCGCAGATGTACGCTCGTGTTGAAGGGCCATCGCACGTTGATCGCCTTCGAAGATGGAACGGTGTGGATCAATCCGACAGGCAACCCGGGAATGGCGACGGGAGGCACTGGCGACATTCTCACCGGATTGATCGCGGGGCTTCTGGCGCAGTTTCCGGACCGTGCGCGCGAAGCCGTGATCGCCGCGGTGTGGCTGCATGGGCGGGCAGGCGACCGGGCGGCCGAGGCACTGGGCGAGCAGAGCGTGATCGCGACCGACCTGCTGCGGTATCTACCCCGGGCGATGGCCGATGCGCGAGTTTGAGACTCACTCCGCTGAGGAGACGATCGCACTGGGAAAACGGCTGGCGGGCGTATTGCCGGCGCGCGGCGTCGTGCTGCTGATCGGCAATCTCGGCGCGGGGAAGACAACTCTCGCTAAGGGCATTGCGGTGGGCCTTGGCGTAGCGAAGCCGGACGAGGTTTCGAGCCCAACGTTCACTCTGATCCATGAGTATGGCGATCCGGTGCGGCTGTACCACATCGATCTCTACAGAATCGAAGAGGCCTCGGAGCTGGCTACGCTCGAGCTCGACGACTTGATGGATCGAGACGCTCTCGTACTGATCGAATGGGGCGAGCGCTTCGCTGAACGTATGCCGCGTCCGCGGACCGAGATTCGTGTTACTCGCACCGGCGAGGACGAACGATCGATCGAAGTCTGGGAAGTGAGTTAGGCCAGGCGCTTGGCAAATGCCTCGTAGCTGCCTGGAGCGCGGTTGTTCAACCAATTGATATAACGCTTGGAAACCTCTTCCAGGTTATGGAAGGCGAAGGGATCGCCGAAGGTTTCACGCAACTCGGGAATCAACTTGCCGATTCGGATATAGCAGATCAGCATTTCACGGTTGCTTTCGAAGAACAGGTCCTCTTTCAGCACGCCGGAGACGATGAACGAAGCGACCATGTCCCAATAGCTGACGACCATGCGATATTTCGTATTTTCAGGAGAGCCGAAGGGAAACTTCTCCATGAGCTCGGCAAAGCTCTCGGCTCTGCAATTCGCAACGAACCAGGCACGCGCTTCACGCAGCTTTTCCTCGCGGCGCAAATCATAGAGCCGGAGAAGGAGGTTTACATCGTCATACGTCGCCTGTGGGCGAGAAGGAGGCATAAGCGCATTTTATCTTGAACCGCGCAACGGAACCTGCGCCCGCTGGGCTTGGTCCTCTGCGCTCCTACCGTTTGCCGGCCACAAGGCGCTTCCAAAATCCGGTAGATTCAGGCGCGATACCGAGGCGGTCGAGAATGGGTTGCGCGGCGGCGTTGTCGAGGGGGTGGGCCTGCGCGAGCGCGTCGTCGGCTTCACGTATGCGGCAGGCACGATGAACTTCAAACCACGACTCTTCCAGTGTGCGCTCGAACATGGTGCGATGCTGCCAGGAGTTGCGGCCATCCATCACGTCGAAGAAATCACGATAGACCAATTGTGTTTCGGCAGGTTGCTGTTCTACTTCCGCGCCGAGGGCGCGGCCGTGCGTGGCGAGGATGCCGGCGGTCCAGTCGTCGAGCTTGGAGCGCAGCAACTCATCGGTGCGGGCGCGCAGTTTTAAGGCGGTTTCCGGCGACATGCGCATGATGCGGGCAGCTTCCTGCGCCGGGTAACCGAATGTTTCGAACCATGCGGTTTGGCGTTCGATGGCGGTCAGCGGCGCAAGGGCTTCCTGCACAAGCGATAGGTCGGGCGATGTGCCTTGCGTGGGTTTTGCGGTGAGTTCGAGCACGAGCGGGCGGAGGGCGTCGAGGAATTCTCGCTGGGTCATGGGCTGCATGGCGCGCAGTGGCCCGTTGGCGCGGTCGGCGAGGCGCTCGATTAATTGAAAGATGTGCTCATCGCCGCCGCCGTAATGGGAAAACAGGCGGCGCAGGGCGGCGACGAAGGAGCGCACGAAGTATCGCCAACCTTCGGGGTTACCCTCCCGGCAGTCGACGATCATGTCAAAGCAAGTGTAGATGGCCAATACAGTCGGTTCCTTGTTCATTGTAGTTGCGATATGCTCACGGGATCATGAATCGCCGATCGTTTCTTTCCGCATCCAGCGCTTCGATAGCCGTGGCCGCGCCCTATTTCGATCCCGAGAATCGCGTGCGCGGCGCGAATGACCGTATCCAGTTGGGTCTGATTGGCTGTGGCGGCAGGGGCCGCTACGTGGGCGGCTTTATGAAGGAGACGCCGAATACGGAGTTCACCGCCCTGGCCGATGTATCTTTGACGCTCGCGAATCGAGCGAAAGAGTGGAGCCGGCAGAAGGACGCGCGCGTGTTCCAGGACTTTCGCAAGCTGCTGGAGCTGAAGGACGTCGATGCAGTGTTGATCGCGACGCCGGACCACTGGCATTGCTTGACCACGATTCATTCGGTCGAGGCGGGCAAGGATGTATATACGGAGAAGCCGTTCTCACATAACATCAAAGAGGGGCGGGCGATGGTGATTGCGGCCGACAAATCCGGTCGCATTCTGTGCACAGGTACGCAGCAACGCTCGGCCGATCACTTTCCCGAAGTGGCGAAGATGATCCAGGGCGGCGCGATCGGCAAGGTGAGCTATGTGCGCGTGTGGAACTATGTGAACCGATGGCCGAATGGTGTCGGCAAATTGAAGGAGGGTCCGGCGCCGGCCGATCTCGATTGGGATATGTACTGCGGTCCCGCGCCGCTGGTTCCCTATGCACCACAACGACACAGCGGCACCTATCGATGGTTCTTCGATTACTCGGGCGGTTGGATTACTGATTACGGCGCCCATCGTTTCGACACGGTCCACCAGATTATGGGCGTCGATGCACCAGTAGCGGTTTCGGCCACGGGCGGCCGATTCAATCTGAAGGACGATTCCGACATTCCCGACGTGCTGCAGGTGACGTATGACTATCCGGAGTTTGTGATGACCTACGAAGCTGTGCTGACCAACGGGCACGGCCTCGGCGGGCGGCAGGCCGGCATGAAGTACTACAACGCGCGCGGCGAGATGGACCGGCCGAACGGCATGGCCTTTTATGGCACACTGGGCGCCATTTTCGCCGACCGGATCGGGTACGAAGTGTATCCGGAGAAGGGCGGCCCAGAGCGAGTGTGGAAGAACACGACCGATGCGACGCGGGTGCATGCTCAGCACTTCATCGATTGCGTGAGGACTCGGAAAACACCACGCGCGACAGCTCTGATTGGGCACCGGTCGAACATCGTTCCGCTCCTCGGAAACATCGCTTACAAGACGAAGCTGAAATTGAAATGGGACTCGGCAAAGGAGACATTTATCGGCGCGCCGAAAGAAGCGGCGATGTTATTGGGGCGAAAGGCACGCAAGCCCTGGGACCGCGTGACCGTGTAGCCTAAGGCGCCGCACAGCGGAAGTTTTCCGCATCGTCGATGCTGCCGGAACCCTTGTATTTTGCCGTTTGCGGATAAGGGCAGAGCGGACGCGTACGGACGGTCTTTCCGTTCACTACGCGAGCCCCTGTGATGCGGTCTGGGACCTTTCCCTGCTCCACCCAATCCACTACCACCAGGAGCGGTTCGAACGATCCCGCGCCAACGCCACCTCCGCAATGAAAGACGCCCGGCTGCATGAACAGGCGGAAGAAATCGGGCGTTTGCGGCCCCACTTTCTGCATCACGCTCTCGTAATAGTCGACGCCCATTTGCGCGTTCAGCGACTGATCGGCCCAACCGAAATACATCAGCATTTTGCCCTTACGGTCGCGAAACGCAGTCAGGTCAGGGTTGGTCGCGTCAACGATGCTGCGAATCCAGCCTAGTTGCGACGCGTGCTTTTCGACGTCGAAGGCGCGCAGCTCGATTCCCTGATCCTTGCGTGGGAACGCCATGTAGCGGAAGAAACTTTCGGCGAACGACGCCGCGATCGTCTTGTCCGGCGTCTCGCGGACGATCCAATTGTCCCATCCGCTGCGTCCGTCGGCTCCGGCGACTTCAGCCCCCACCGGCCATCCGGGGAAGATGCGCTTGCCCTGGCTCTTGATGTCGCCGTAGATCCTTTCAAGCGTGCCGATTTGCGCTTCGGTGAAACACTTGGGATTGTCACCATTCGCGTCGCAGCGCGGCAGATCGCGAGCGGGCTGAAAGCCGCAACGCCGTGGGTCGTCGATCAATCCATCTTTTAATCCGTCCTTGTCATCGCACAGTGCGTAGATCCGCTCAGAAAGTGTGGCCAGCTTGGCATAGGGAATCGGAGCAGCTGTCAGCGCTTGAGCGGTGCAGGCAAAGCTGATCATGGTCCCGGTCCAGTCGAGCACAGGCGCTCCGGCAACAATGCCGTCGAAGTCATCGGGATACCGCTGCGCCGCCATCACCGCCTGACGGCCGCCGGTGGAGCACCCCTTGAAGTAGGAGAACTGCGGCGCGGTGCCGTAGAAGCGATCGACGAGCTTCTTCGACGTGGCCGTCATCTCGTGGACGGCGCG
>DASRHX010001057.1:0-3559 GCA_035650295.1 Bryobacteraceae bacterium
ATGCGGCCCACCTTCACGCCCGGCTCATGCACATAAATCCAGTTGTCGCTAAACAGATGCCGCGCTTCGATGAACAGCGCTACGGTCACAAAATCCCGGTAGCGGAACTTAAGCGCCGCCGGTGCCAGCCAATCCGGAGCCGCCGGCTTAAGCGCACGCACCAGTTGCTGTATCGGCATCGAGCTGATCACATGCGTAGCGGGGAAATGGCCTGCCGAAGTCCGTACGCCGCTCACCCCTTCTGGCCCCCATTCGATTCCCTCAACGACCGCGTTGAACACCACCCGCGTACCGGCCGCTTCCAACTGTTGGTGCAGCCGCTCCCACATCATGCCGGGACCGCGCCGCGGATAGAGGAATTCCTGAATCAGCGTCTTGATCTCCGCCTCTTTGCCGCGCTTGGGAAAGATGGCGTTCATGACAAGACTTGTTAGCGAGAGCCCGCGAATACGCTGCGCTGCCCAGTCCGCTCCGATTTCCTTGCAGCTCATCCCCCACACTTTCTCCGTGTAGGTCTTAAAGAAAATCTCAAACAGACGCCGGCCGAAGCGATTGGTGATCCACGACTCCAGATCCTTTTCCGGCTTTATCGGCAGCAACCGCGCCTTCAAAAAACTCAGCCCGCAGCGCGCCGATTCGACAATGCCCAACTTTTGCAGGGCCTCGCCCGGCAGGAGTGGATAGTTGAGGAATTTGCCTTTGTAGTAGATGCGTGATTGCCTTGGCCGCACCAGTAGATCCTGGCCCAACACTTCGCGCCAGATCCGCTCCACCAGGGAAACCTTCGTATAAAAGCGATGCCCGCCGATGTCGAAAAGGTAGCCTTGGCTGGAAACCGTACGCGAGATACCGCCCACCACCGTGTCTCGCTCAACCACTGTGCAGCGCACGCCGTTGCGCAGCAGCTCATAAGCGGCTGTCAAGCCCGCGGGCCCCGCGCCGATGATGACCACTTGAGGCTCTCGCGTCGACTGCTCCGGCACAAATCCCTGCAAAATATGCGAGTATAGCGTACTCGGAATGTTCTTCGCCCTCTTCCAGCCGCCTCCGCGCTCATGAAATCACGCCCGCTCATACTCATCCTGGGCGCTGGCCCCGCTGGTTTGGGGGCGGCTTGGCGATTGGCCCGGCGAGGCTTCCAGGTCACCCTCGCCGACCGCGCTCCCTCGGTCGGTGGCAACGCCGGGAGCTTCGATTGCGCGGGCTTTCGCGCGGACTTCGGCAGCCACCGTCTCCACCCTTCCTGCTCGCCGGAAATTCTTTCCGACATCCGCTCCTTCCTCGGAGACGATCTCCTCGACCGCCCCCGGCATGGCCGTATCCACCTTGGTGGACGTTGGCTGCACTTCCCTCTAAAAGCAGCTGACCTCGTCCTGCGCGCACCCGCCTCGCTCTCCTTCGGCTTCGCGCGCGACACCCTCACCAAGCCCTTCCGCAATCCACCAACCGAAGAATCCTTCGCCTCCGTCCTGCTGCGCGGCCTGGGGCCCGCCATGTGCGAGAACTTCTACTTCCCCTACGCACGCAAAATCTGGGGCATGGAGCCCTCCGAACTCGACGCCGAACAAGCACGCCGCCGGGTCGCCGCCGGATCCGCCGCGAAGTTAATCGGCAAGGTGCTCGCGCTTCTGCCTGGCTTCAGCAAACCCGGCGCGGGACGCTTCTTCTATCCACGCCGCGGCTTCGGCCAAATCAGCGAGGCTTACCGCGACGCTGCGCTCCAGGCCGGCGCCCGCCTCCTCCTGAACACGCAAGCCGAGGATCTCCTCCGCGAAGACAATTCCGCACTCGTCCTCTCCACAATTCCTCTTACTCTTCTGGCGCGTGCAATCCAGCCGGCCGCTCCGCCCGACGTCCTCGCCTCCGCATCCGCACTGCGCTACCGCGCCATGCTGCTCGTCTATCTCGTTCTCGACACACACCGTTTCACTGAGTTTGACGCGCATTACTTTCCCTCCGGCTCCATTCGCATTACGCGTCTCTCCGAGCCCAAAAACTACTCTCTGCACGGCCCCTCCGGCCGCACGCTCCTGTGCGCTGAACTCCCCTGCCATGCCACAGGCGATGTCTGGCGCATGACCAATGACGATCTTGCGCAACTGGTTCGCGACGATCTCTCTCGCGCAGGAATCCCCATCCAATCGTCGATCTCTCACATCGAGGTCAAACGTCTCGCCCAGGCCTACCCCATCTACGAGCGCGGCTTCCGTCCCCATTTCACTCGCCTCAACTCCTGGCTCGATACCATTCCGCGCGTCGTCAGCCTCGGCCGCCAAGGCTTGTTCGCACACGACAATACGCACCACACGCTCGCCATGGCCTACGCCGCCGCCGATTGCGTAGGCGATGACGGGGCATTCGATCGCGCCCGCTGGGCCCACGCCCGAACAACATTCGAGTCGTTCGTGGTGGAGGATTGAACGCGCCATGCACTTTGCCATCGACGCCACCACCTGGAACAACCCGCGTGGCTATGGACGGTTCACTCGCTCGCTGCTAAGCGCCCTCCTCGAACGCGAGCAAATACACCGCTATACTCTCTTTACGGATTCACCTGAAGCGCTCCCACCGCTTCCCTCGCGCGCCACTGCCACCACCGCCACTCGAAGCGGCCGCACGCTTGCTGGTGTCGCCAGCATGAGCCGCGCGCTCTCCGCCCACGGCTTCGACGCGATTCTTTTTCCGACCGTCTACAGCTACGTGCCTGTGCTCTCCTCCACGCCCAAGGTGGTCGTCTTTCATGACGTCATCGCTGAGCGCTTCCCCTCGATGACCGTCCCCTCCACCAGTGCCCGCGTTCTCTGGAATGCAAAGGTTCGGCTCGCGCGCGCTCAGGCCTCCACGCTGGTCACCGTCTCCGAGTACTCGCGCCGTGAACTCGCCCGCGAATTTCATCTCGACGCCGCCACCATTGAGATCGTCGGCGAAGCCCCGGCCCCCGTCTTCCACCGCATCGGCAACCCAGTCCCGAGCCCTCGCCTCGCCGCACTGAACCTCCCTGCCGGACCCTGGATCGTCTATGCGGGAGGCTTTGGTCCGCATAAGAACGTGCCGATGCTCGTCGACGCCTTCGCTGTTTTGGCGGCGCGTTATCCGTCAGCCACCCTCGTGCTCGTGGGCGAAAATCGAAACGAGATATTTCACTCCGATATAGCCGCCGTCGAGCGCCGCGTTCAGGCCCATTCGCTTGGCGCACGCGCGATCTTCACTGGCTTCCTCCCGGACCCCGATCTCGCCTTGCTGTTCAACCTTGCTTATGTGCTCGTCCTGCCGTCCTTCATGGAGGGCTTCGGACTGCCTGCCGTTGAGGCCGCCGCCTGTGGTTGTCCGGTCATTGCGACGCGAGAAAGCCCCCTTCCCGAACTGCTCTCGGGCGGTGGAATTTTTGTCGATCCCCACTCTCCCGCCGCTTTGGAAGCCGCACTGGACGCTGTGTTAGCATCGGAGAGTTCCCGCGCGAATTACGTTCGGCAAGCTCTCGCCGCGGCTGGCAGGCTTACCTGGGAGCAATCGGCAATGCGCATGCTTGAAATCTTGGAAGCGGCAGGCCGCTCGCGAT
>DASRHX010001058.1:0-5264 GCA_035650295.1 Bryobacteraceae bacterium
TGGACGCCGTGGTGTCTCGCGACGTTCTGCTGGCGATCTTCCAGCCCGGCGGCGCCATGCACGACGGCGCAGTGATCATTCAAGGCGAGCGGCTCGCGGCAGCGGCGTGCTTTCTGCCCTTGAGCGTGAATCCGGCGCTCGCCTCGACGATGGGAACGCGGCACCGCGCGGCGATCGGCATCACCGAGGACACGGACGCCCTGGCACTGGTCGTGAGCGAAGAGACGGGACGGATCTCGGTGGTCGCCTTCGGCCTAATCGACAGCGGGCTTTCGACCGATGAAGTAAGAGGCAGGTTGGACCGGCACTTTGGTTGGACCGGTTCGCGCGTGGAGCCGGACCGAATCCCGGAAGGCGTCAGTGAACAGGTGGAGGAGGCTGACCGGGGATGAAGGGTCTACTGGTTCGGCATTGGCGATGGAAGTTGATCTCGATCGCCATGGCTGCCCTGCTGTGGCTAACCTCGGTAGGCGAGCCCGAGAACAGCACGTCGTTGTCGGTGCCCGTGCAGTATCAGAATTCGCCCCGTGACCTGGAGATCAGTTCGGCGGTAATTGACCGTGTACGGTTGGAAGTGCACGGACCGCGAAGTAAATTGAGGCAGAACTACATGGCCGACGTGGCAGTGGTCGTGGATCTGGCCGACGTCGTCCGGCCCGGCGAGCGAACGTTTCCGCTCGACGGGACGCAGATTGCGCTGCCGCCGGGTGTACAGGTGAAACGTGTCATGCCGGCGCAGGTCCGGCTGCGGTTTGAGAAGAGGATCACCAAGGATCTGCCGGTGCAGGTGCGCGTGGCGACGCAACCGCCGTCGGGCTATGAAGTGGTTTCATTGAGAGTGTTGCCGCAACAGGTGAAGGTGGAAGGGCCGGAGAGCCGGGTGGAGGAGATTACCGTGGCCGAAACGGACGCCTTGGATTTAAGTTCGGTAACGGGACGGGACGAGATTGCGGCGCACGCATCGCTCGAAGATCCAATGGTCCGGTTTGTGGGTAGCTCCCGAGTGCTTGTGCAGGTCGAAGTAAGAAAAACCGGCGGCGGGAACTGATTCGGAGGAATGATGGCTAGGCAGTTATTTGGAACCGACGGCATTCGTGGAGTTGCCGGCGAGTATCCGCTCGACCGCACCACCGTATACGCGGTGGGGTTGGCACTGGGGCGCTGGGCGAATGGTCACGAGGTGGACCCGGGCAACGCGCAGGTGTTGATTGGAATTGACACGCGCGAGAGCGGTCCGTGGATCGCAGGATGCCTCGCGGCCGCGCTGGCTCAAGAGGGTGTGGCCACGCACTATGCGGGACTCATCACGACTCCGGGCGTGGCATATCTCACCAAGACCGGCCCATTCGCCGCCGGCATCATGGTTTCGGCTTCGCACAATCCGTATCAGGACAATGGCATCAAGGTATTCGGACACACCGGTTACAAATTGCCCGACGAAGAAGAGCACTCGATCGAGCAGGTGATCTTCGCGCTGCTTGCCGCGGCTGTAATCCCGAAGGAACAGACGCTCGAAGTGGAGAGCGAACTCGACGAGAACTATGTCGCGCACTTGTGCACATCGCTCCCTAATGGGGCAACGTTCCGCGGGCGCGCACTGAAGGTAGTGCTGGACTGCGGCAACGGAGCCGCGACGTATCTGGCGCCAGATCTTTTCAGCCGGCTGGGCGCGGAAGTCGACGCGCGCGGCGTCCAACCCGACGGGCGGAACATCAACCTCGACTGCGGCGCCCTGCACGTGGACGGTCTCGTCAGGATTGTGCGAGAAACCGGCGCCGACGTGGGCTTTGCCTTCGACGGCGACGCCGACCGCTGCATCGCCGTGACCTCGTCGGGCCGTATCGCCGATGGCGACATGATGCTGCTCGTGTGCGGGCGGCGGTTGCACGAAGCCGGGCGACTGGCGGCGGCGGATGGCGTGCCGACGATCGTGGCGACGGTGATGTCGAATCTCGGCCTCGAAAAGGTCTGCGCGGGCGACGGCATCCGGCTCGTGCGGACGCCCGTGGGCGACAAGTATGTGCTCGAAGAGATGCTGCGCATCGGCGCGCACATCGGCGGCGAGCAGTCGGGTCACGTCATTTTCCACGACTATGCGACAACGGGCGACGGTATGCTCTCGGCACTGCGGATTGTGGAAGCGATGGTAGAGACCGGTAAGACCCTCGACGAGTTGACCGCCGATTTTGTCAGCTATCCGCAAACGCTGAAGAAGGTAAAGGTGCGCTCCAAGCCGCCGCTCGAAGACATCGCCGCCGTTGCGGGCGAGATCGAACGCGCCGAGAGAGAACTGGGCATCGAGGGCCGTATCGTGGTGCGCTACTCGGGCACCGAGCCCGTGGCGCGCGTGATGATCGAAGGCCCGTCGCAGGGTGTGATTGAAGCCCACGCCGACCGCATCATTCAGGCGATCCAGGTGGAGTTGGGCGCCTAGCAGCGCAACCGGGCGCGCACTCATTGCGGTATCATTGTGTACGCAAGAGGTACACAATCATGCCAGCGACCAAAGTCGGAATCCGAGAGTTTCGCGAGAACCTGTCGACCTACCTGGAATCGAAGACTCCCGTAGCCATCACCCGCCACGGAGCGACCATCGGCGTCTACGTTCCGACCCGGCCCAAACCGACGCAGGAGCAGATCGAAGCGTATCGAGTGGCATGGGAAAAGATGCAGGCGGAAATGGCCGCAGCTGGTGTTACCGAAGAGGAACTGATGGAAGACTTTAAACGTGCGCGCGAGGAGAACCGTCGGAAGAAGAGCTGACAGCATGGTGCTTGACGCGAATATCCTCATCCGCGGTGTGTTGGGCGTGAAAGTGTTCCAAGTCCTATTCAGATATGCAGCGCAGATCGACTTCGCTGCACCGGACACGGCCTTTCACGAAGCGAAGGAACGCCTGCCGGGCATCTTACAACTTCGCGGAGTTCAAGCTGAGCATGGCCCGGTGACGCTGGAAACACTTGGCCAGCTAGTTCGCACCGTTGAACCGGAAACCTACGCCCCGTTCGAAACGATTGCTCGTCGGCGGATCGAACGGCGCGACGCGGATGATTGGCCGGTGCTGGCCGCCGCGCTGGCGCTCGGCTGTCCGATTTGGACCGAAGACAAAGACTTCTTCGGCTGCGGCGTCGCGACCTGGACGACGGATCGCGTGGAACTGTATTTGGCCGAGGCCGCGCTACACTAGCCCCATGAGGAAGATACATCTGGCCGCTCTTGGCCTTCTGCTTGTCTCGCTTGCCCCGGCGCAGTCCACCAAACCGAAATTGCCCGGCGAGGATTGGATTCAGTTATTCGATGGCAAGACCCTGAACGGCTGGACCGTGATCGGCAAAGAGAAGTGGGTCGTCGAAGACGGCACTATCCACGGCGAGGCGCTGGGCAAGGACTACGGCTATCTCCAAACCGAGAAGAAGTACACCGATTTCCACATGTCGCTGCGCTTTAAGTGCGAAGGCAAGGGAAACAGCGGCGTATTCTTCCACGTTGACTTCAAACCGGGAACCGCGGCCGTGAGCCAGGGCCTGCAGTTCGAAATTGACTGCAACATCAACCAGCACACGGGCGGCGTCTATGGCGACGGACGTCAATGGATCGTTTGGCCATCGCCTGACAAAGGCGGCGTGGTGCGGCAGAGCGATTGGAACGACTACCAATTGCGCGTCGAGGGCAACCGCTATGTGGCCACATTGAATGGCGTACAGATGATCGACTTCACCGATCCGACGCCGAAGTCCTTCGACGGTTACATCGCGCTCCAACTGCATTCCGGCGGCCAAGGCAACATGCGGTTCAAGGACATCTACCTTCGCGACATGACGAAGCGGTAGATCGCGTCCGGTGCGCGATTGCTCGACCTCTACTACACCGATCACTACACGCTGCCGTTGCCCGAGGGACATCGGTTTCCAAAAGACAAATACCGGCTGCTGCGCGAAGCACTCGAGCGCGACAGCCGGTTTCGTTTTCACCCCGCGCCGACGGCCGCGCCGGAGGTGATTTCGCGCGCTCACGACCCAGCTTACGTGCGAGCGTTTTGCGAGGGAACGCTCGATGCGGCGGCGATGCGCAAGATCGGATTTCCATGGTCGCAAGGATTGGTTGACCGGACGCTTGCCAGTGTCGGAAGCACACTGTCCGCGGCTAGCGCCGCGCGCGCAAACGGTTTTGGCGGGACACTTGCGGGCGGTACGCATCACGCCTTTCGCGCGGAGGGCTCCGGTTACTGCGTGTTCAACGACATCGCCGTGGCGATTCACATGGTTCGCGATGAAGGTTGGGCGCGGCGCGTGGCCGTGATCGATCTCGACGTGCACCAGGGCGACGGTACGGCGGCGATGCTCGAAGGCGACAACGATGCGCTCACGGTGAGCCTCCATGGTAAGAATAACTTCCCGTTCCGCAAGCAGCGGTCCGTGATAGACGTCGAACTCGATGACGGCACAGGCGATACCGAATACCTGGAGTGTGTGAATGAGGTATTGGGACAGGCGGGTGAGTTCGGCGCCGATGTTGTGTTCTACCAGTCAGGCGTGGACGCGCTCGAATCGGACAAACTGGGCAAGCTGGCCCTAACGGCCGAGGGCATGGCCGCGCGCGACCGGCTCGTGTTCGAGTGGGTGAAGCGTCTGGGCGTGCCCGTGGTGGTCACGATGGGCGGCGGCTATTCGGATCCCATCGCGCTCACCGTGGCGGCTCATGCAACGACTTATCGGACGGCGGCGGACGTGCTCGCCTAGATCCTCGGCCCGGGAAGCACGCCCGGTCCGCTGCGGCGCAGGCTGCGCTGGCGGCGCGCGCCGCGATCGAGCCACCAGCGCGGCAGCAGGCTTTCGCGATAGTCACCCCAGTTGGAGACGATCATGTAGGCGCCAAATCCGATCGCGCCGAGGCCGAGCATGGCCACGGCCACGATGGCGGTGTTGTGGAAGACACCGCCTGCAAAACTCGGCTTGAAGAAAAAGCGCTCGAACTCGCCTTCGAAGTTCATGCCGAAGAAGCCGGTGGCGACCGCGCCCGCACCGAGGAGGAGGCTGAGCATGGCCAAACGGTTGACTGCCTCCGTGTTGCGGAACTGGTAGTAGTTATGCAGACTCACGTTGAGCTTGTCGATCTCCTCTTCAATCTCCTGCTTCATCTGGTCCACGCGATACTCGCGGCAGCCCAACGTGAAGTGTTCGATCTCCTCGTCTTTATTGGCCAGCTCCTCGAAGTACCAATAGTTGGAGAAATGCAGGAAATCGGCCCGGAGGTCGCTGGTAAGC
>DASRHX010001059.1:0-2219 GCA_035650295.1 Bryobacteraceae bacterium
AAAACGTCTTCGTGAGATAAATCTCGGGCACGTAAACATGAACATGCAGGGAACGACTCTAATCTCGGCGAAAAAGTTTGTCGATCTCGATCCGGACAAGAAGGACAAGTACGGGCTCAACGTCGCCCGCGTTCACCTGCATTACGAACAGAATGACGTCAACATGGCGCAGGATTGCCTTGACCGCTGCGAAGAGATCATCCGCGCGGCCGGCGGACAAGTCGTTAGCACTCCTGGAAAGATGAGCCCGGAGAAGTTGATCATCGATCAGAACCACTGGGTCGGTACGGCGCGCATGGGCACCGATCCCAGGACCTCGGTGGTCGATCCCTTCGGCCGTAGTCACGATCTCCCGAACCTCTTCATCGGTGACGCTTCGGTGTTCCCTGCCTATCCGGAAAAGAACCCAACGCTGACCAATATCACGTTGTCGTGGCGTATGAGCGAGCACTTGGCTGAGCTAGCCAAGAAAGGAGAGCTGAGCTAATGGAACGACGAGAGCTGTTTAAGATTATCGCCGCCGAAGCCGTCGCCATCGAGGCAGCAGGTGCGCAGCACCAGCACCCCGCCACGGCTGCCGCAAAACCATACGCAAGGAAATTCTTCTCTTCGCAGCAGGAGCGAGCGTTTGACTCCCTTTGCGACATCATCATCCCCGCCGATTCGCAGTCGCCCGGGGCTCACGAAGCCAAGGTTTGGCAGTACATCGATCTGATCACTCACTACGGCACTCCCGCGCAGAAACAGGAATTAACGCGCGGTCTTGCGCTCGTCGACCGTGCCGCCCGCAAACAGTTTCAAAAGCCTTTCGCCAACCTTGATCGAGCCGATCAGGAGGAGATTGTCGCCGCGATGGCCGCGAAAGAGCCCGACCGAGAGGATGAGCTCGGCCGGTTCTTTATCCACGTGAAGCGCCTCGTGATCGAGGGTTACCACTACTCTGAAGTGGGCATGAAGCGATTCATGGGTTACCGTGGCAACACGGCGATATCGGAGTTCCCTGGTTGCGCTCACCCGGAGCACCAGAGCTGATTCGACTGCCGCTAGCTAATTAGCTTGCGAACCACTTTACCCGCGACGTCGGTCAACCTGAAGGGCCGGCCTTGAGAATTGTAAGTGAGCTTCGTATGATCGAGGCCGAAACAGTGCAGGATCGTCGCATGCAGATCGTGGACTTCCACAAGTTCGTTCACTGACTGGAACCCAAGGTCGTCTGTCTCGCCTACTGTCATGCCACCACGAACCCCGCCACCGGCGAGCCATACCGTGAACCCGTCTATTTGATGATTGCGGCCTGGATTCTTTCCGTCTCCCTCGCTCATTGGAGTACGCCCGAACTCGCCACCCCAGACGACCAGCGTCGAGTCCAGCAGCCCTCGCTGCTTCAAATCCGTAATTAGCGCCGCTGAAGCCCGGTCCACTTCGGGGCAAATCTTGTCGAGCCCTTTTTCAATCCCGGCGTGGTGGTCCCAATCCGTGTGGTATACCTGCACGCAGCGAACGCCGCGCTCCACAAGACGGCGCGCCAGCAAGCAGTTATTGGCGAAGCTTGGTTTCCCCGGCTGCGCGCCGTACAGATCAAGAGTAGCCTGTGATTCCTTCGTCAACTCCGTCAGCTCCGGCGCGCTGGTCTGCATTCGAAAGGCAAGCTCGTAAGACGCGATCCGAGTCTCGATCTCGTTGTCGCCCGTCACCGCCAACCGCTGTTGGTTCAGGTCGCGGATGGTGTCGATTGCGCGCCGTTGCCGCGCTTGTGTTACTCCATCGGGGCTATTCAGATGGAATATCGGTGATTTTGCGTTTAGAAAGGGAACGCCCTGATAGTGCGTCGGTAGAAATCCGCTACCCCAAATGTCGTTGCCGTTTCTCGGTCCACGCGGCCCGCTGGTCATGGCCACAAATGCCGGTAGATCCTTCGATTCCGAACCGAGCCCATAGACGAGCCAAGCCCCCAGTGACGGACGGCCCGAGATCATGCCGCCCGTGTGAGCGAAGACCATCGCAGGCGAGTGGTTTACGTTGGTGGTAACCATCGAATGCACGAAAGCCAGATCGTCGGCACGCCGCGCCAGATTGGGCAAGAGGCTCGAAAAATAGTGACCTGATTGGCCGTGCCGCGAGAACTCACGGCGCGAACCATAGAGCTTGGGTGCGCTCATTCCCTCCATGAATGCGAACTTCTTTCCAACAAGAAGCGAGGCCGGGGTGGGCTGGCCGTC
>DASRHX010001060.1:0-3667 GCA_035650295.1 Bryobacteraceae bacterium
CAATCCGGGCGGCAGGTTAGAGGTGACGAGCGCGCCTTCGGGAAGATCGGCGAATGTGCCAATCACCGGGTCAGTGCCGTCGTTGCTGATCAGGGTGTAGTGCTGGTTGGGATTCGACGAGGGGAAACCCCAGAATCGCAATTGCGCATTCGCAAGGTCCACGCGGCCGGCGACATGAATTGAATTGCTGGCAGCAGGATTCAGATTGAATTCCACCCTTGTTTGGTTATTCAAAGCCAAGCCGCGTGTGCTCAATGTCCCACCGATACCGTCCCCGGGCGCAAGCGTCTTGGACCGCAAACCGGTGGCAGTGACCCTTCCCAGGGAACCGCTTCCGCTTAAATAATACCCGGCGAACACCACGTCACTCTGCGGCTGAATAGCATTGATCACCGCGAACCCGTGAACATCGGTGAGACCCTGGTAGGTGTTCGGAAGGGTACCCCTTTCGGAATAGAAGGGGCCGCTAGGCGAAACCGATATGCCACCCGGTCCGGAAATTTCACCGGTGATCATGAAAGGGCTGGCGGTGGAACCGATCTGCGCCATACCTGCCGGCAGATGGATCGCGCCTGCCCAGACGATGTAGCTCGCGCCGGCCAGTTTGCCCGAAAGGGTCAGCGGCTCGTCGACGACGTACGACCCATGTACCATGTCGAGCAATAGCTCGGCGCCGGATTCGACAATCGTTCCAGCGTCGTTGCTTCCGAACACCGTGCCGTGGGTGGCTAACACTGTGCCTTGCATGATGTGGATGACACCGGAATGGGTGCTTTCTTCGGCGGTCAGCCAAAGGTCCCCGCGGCCAGTTTTCTTAATGTCCCCCGCGCCGGTGAACCCACCCGCTTGACTGAAGTCCCCGATCTCAATCTTGTCAGTCGTGCCCGAAGGATCCAACGTGAGTTCAAGCCCTTGCGTATCGATCTCCGCGAGAAATTTCAGCCCGGATGTGGCCCCCTCCCCTTCGCTGGATACTCGAAACGTCTGCGGCGCAGTCAAACGGATGGGCATATCAAAGATGGCCACGCGTGGACCGTTCGCCGTCCCGAACACGGTGATGCCAGAGTTGAGCGCGAGCGGATTCCCGCTAAAATGATAATTATTTGAGATGAGGAGCGAGCCAAAAGCAATATACGCCGGGAAATTATTGACTGAGCTTAGCTGGACTGCTTCGGCAGGGAAGGCCAGGGTGTCGCCGGCCACCGGCGCCACATCGCCCACCCAGTTGGCCGCCGTGAGCCATCGATTGTCAGTTCCTCCCCCGTCCCAAACGTGCACCGCGGCCCCCACGGGCACGGTCGTAAGAAGCCAGACGCTCAGCAAAAGGCAAGAGTTACGCCTCACGAGCGCACCAAAGTAGCAACTGGTGGGCCAGCGGGTGTGGCGGGATTGTTGACTCCGGCACCATGCAGCTGCTGCGCCCCCGGTGGCTGTAAGAAGGGCCATTACGCTTGGGGGCGTGGGATGTCGCAGGTTAAATCCTGTCGCCGCGGAAATTCTCCGAGACTGGCCCTGCCAGGATTAGGACACCTCGCCTTGGTTTAAGCGGCGGTGGCGGTCTGGAGATGGGCGGCGAGTCGGGATTTCTTGCGGCTGGCTTTTGCGGGATGGATCACACCGGTCTTTGCGGCTTTGTCGAAGGCGGAACTGACTTCGCGGAAGACCTTTTCGGCTTCTTCCTTCTTGCCGGCTTTGACGGTGGTCAAATAGCGCTTCTCGATGGTCTTGAGGCGATTCTTGACGCTGGTGTTGCGGATGTGACGTTGCACGCTTTGGCGCGCACGACGTTCGGCTGAAACTGTATTCGGCATAGTGTCTTAAGCCCTTTCCATGTATTTCCCGGTACGCGTGTCCACCTTGATCTTCTCACCGGTCTTGATGAACAGCGGCGCTTGAATTGAAATTCCTGTCTCCAGCCTGATGGACTTCTGCACGTTGTTGGCGGAATCGCCACGGACGCCTTCGGGCGCGTCGGACACGGTCAACACGACGCTCGGCGGCACCTCGACTTGCACAGGTTTGTCGTCGACAAAAGTCATGGTGACGGAGCCATTCTCCACGAGATAATTCTTGCCATCGCCAACGGTCTCCGGCGGGAGGGTGACCGTTTCATACGTCTCAGGGTCCGAAAATACGTAGTCGTCGCCGTCCTTGTAGCTGAATTCCATGCGCTTGGTCATCATCGGGATGACCTCAATCTTTTCGGTGGAACTGAAGCGCACGTCCGAGGTTTTTCCGGTGCGGATGCTGCGGATATTTGCCTGCACGAAGGCGCGCAGGTTGCCCGGCGTGCGATGCTGGGCGTCCAAAACCACGGCTACATCGCCGTTATAACTAATCGCCATACCACGGCGAAGATCGTTTGCTGTCGGCATAAAAAATCGTCTGTAAACCCGCTTGGATTGAAGCGGAGCGTGGAAGTTACCCGAGGTTAGGGGCTTTGCAAGCCCTGATTTACGCCTTTTGGGCCAGTTGGATCGCGCGTATCAAGGCTCTTGAACCGGGGTGAGATCAATGGTACATCAAGAAAATGAGCCGGTTGCTGGAAAAGATCCTCCAGGACGTTCAAGGCCTGAGTAATGAAGAGCGTAAGCAGCTTGCGGCCATGCTTCGTGGCGCGAATGGCAGTTACCCGGATGGTCATTCCGAGCAGGAGTTTGAGCAAAGACTCGCGGCCGAGGGATTCCTGAGCATTCCTGCTCCCGCAGGTTCCGCTCCTCTTCGATTGGGGCCGCCTTTGCAGATACGCGGTCGGCCACTTTCGCAAATTCTGATCGAGGAGCGTCGCTAAATGGCCGCATACTTCCTGGACAGCAGTGCTCTCATCAAGCGCTACGTTCAGGAAAACGGAACTCAGTGGGTTCGCAGAACCACAGAACCGGATTCGGGTCATCAGCAGCAACCGAATTGCAACGGCGACGGAATCAGGAAGGGTTATCCGATTTGACATTCGTGTGCGCCGATGAAGAACTGAATGGCGCCGCCCGAACAGAAGGTTTGTTAGTCGAGAATCCAAATACGTTTGCCTAAAGCGCTTTCGCCAGTTGGATCGCGCGTTCAGCGATCTTTTCCACAGGCAGAAGCCGGCCCAGGCCTTCATAGCCGCAGGCGAGCATGCCGGCGTCGGGGCCGAGAATATCGGCGCCGCGGGACTTGAGCGTGGCGATGTTTTGCTGGGTGGCAGGGTGCTGCCACATTTTGCCATTCATCGCGGGAGCGATTACCAGGCGCGCCTCCGGATTCAGGGCCAGGGCGATGCAGGTGAGGGCGTCATCGGCGATGCCATGGGCGAGTTTGGCGATGATGTTGGCGGTGGCGGGGGCGATCACCAGGAGCTTTGTGTCATCCGCCAGGGTGATGTGCGTGGGTTTCCAGCCCTCCTCCTCATCGTAAAGGTCCGTGACGACAGGATGGCGCGAGAGGGTTTTGAAAGGGAGCGGCGTGATGAACTTCAGCGCATCGGCAGTCATGACGACGTGAACGTCCGCGCCGGCTTTGACAAGCAGGCTCGCGATATCGACAGCTTTGTGCGCGGCAATGGAGCCGGTGACGCCGAGGACGATGTGAGGATTACTCATAATCGGGCACGCGCATGCGATGCTGGCGCATTTTTTCGGCGTCGATGATCGATTGCATACGGCGGAAATCCTCTTCGATGCTCGTGCTG
>DASRHX010001061.1:0-5349 GCA_035650295.1 Bryobacteraceae bacterium
AATAGCGAAACGTGGAATGCGTTGATCCTTGCCACTTTGGCGAGCTTTTCCGGATCGCCTCCGTTATGCGTCAGCGGGTGATGCGGTTCCACCACGCCAGTCTCGGGATATACCCGCGTGCTCGCTTCGCGCGCGAGTTGGAATGTGATCACCCGCGTCACATCGCCCTGCATCGCGAGAACTTGCAAATCGAACATCAACCGCGCATGATCCGCATACGATGCTGGCACGCCCACGGGACGATCCAGATCCGGCAGATGGGAATCGGCAGCGGCCGCCTCTGCCTTCTGGATGCGGCGCTCGACTTCGCGCACACTATCCAAATAGTCGTTCACCTTTGTTTTGTCCGCCGGACCAATCTTGCTCTGCAGGCGGGCAATATCCTCACGCACCCAGTCGAGCAGGCTGGCGTTCTTGCGCAACTCAGCGCGCCGGTCTGCCGTCGATCCGCCTTCGCCGAACAACCGTTCGAATGCCACCCTTGGGTGCGCCTCGGCAGGTAGCGGCGTCGTCGGCGACGACCAGGAAAGGTTGTTCTGATAGACGCAGGCGTACCCGTTGTCGCATTGGCCGACCGTGGTCAACAGATCCATCGCCAATTCGAGCGAGGGAAGGCGCGTCTCCTGGCCCATGTGCTTAGCGGCCACTTGATCGACGGTCGTCCCGAGATGGTAGTCCGTGCTTTCGGTCCACTTCGCCGTGGCCGCGCTTAAGAAGGAAGCGTTCGATGTCGCGTGCGTGCCGGGGTAGGCGTTGCGCAGTTCCATGTTGGTGAGCACCGTCAGGTGATCCACAACCGGGGCGAGTGAGTGCAAGCTGGGAGAAAGCTCGGTGAGGTTGCCAGAGCCTGGCGGCGTCCATTCGGTGATGTGCGAGCCCATGGGCACGTAAACGAAGCCCAAACGGCGAATGGGATTGGCCGCTGTCGCCGCAAGCGCCGTCATCGACGGAACCATGGCATCGAGGAGCGGCAACGACAGTGTGGCGCCCATGCCGCGCAACAAGGTCCGCCGTGGAAGCGCCTTCTTGGTTACGATCATTGTGCTCTCCTCATTTGGAACGGCGTGCTGTTGACGATTCCTAGTATGAACGACGAAAACTTGTAGTTGTTCGCCCTCGCCTCTCGCGTGACCTGGCGGACGGCGGGCGCGTCGTAGTACTCCACGCCACGGCCTAGCCCGTAGGTCAAAAGTTTCTCTGTAAACGTTGTAGCAAATACATCGGGGCGGCGCATGAGTGCCTGGCGCAGGCCTGCGGCGCCGGCGAATTTGCTGCCGTCGGGAAGCCCGCCTTCGGCATCGATCGGCACTGCTTCTTCGGCATTTCGCCACCGCCCAACGGCGTCGTAGTTTTCCAGCGAAAAACCGGCCGGATCCATCAATTTGTGACAACCCGAGCACGCAGGATTGTCGCGATGCGCCGACAGCCGCGCGCGCATGGTGAGGAACTTCGATCCGCTATGCTTTTCCCCAAGCGCGGGCACGGCCGCGGGCGGCGGTGGCGGTGGAACGCCCAAGATATTGTCGAGAATCCATTTGCCGCGAATCACGGGCGAAGTGCGTGTCGCGTAAGAGGTCACCGTGAGGATGCTGCCCTGGCCGAGAAGGCCCCCGCGCACGCCATCTGCGCCAAATTCCACGCGGCGGAAGCGGCTGCCATATATGTTCGGGATGCCGTAGTGTTTGGCCAGCCGTTCGTTCACGAAGGTGTAGTTGGCGCCGAGCAGGTCGAGAACGCTACGGTCTTCGCGCATGATGCTTTCAAAAAAGAGCTCGGTCTCCTTACGGAACGCTTGGCGAAGGTTGTCGTCGAAGTCTGGGAACAGGCGCATGTCGGGCGTGATCGACGGCAGGTTGCGCAAGTAAAGCCACTGGTTGGCGAAGTTGGTGACGAGCACGCTCGAGCGCGGGTCGGCGATCATGCGCTTCACCTGCGCCGAGAGCGCCGCTGGTTGACGCAGCTTTCCTTGTGCGGCCACGGTGAGCAATTCATCGTCGGGGATACTGCTCCATAGGAAGAACGAAAGCCGCGACGCGAGCGCAAGGTCGCTCAGGCGGTAAGCCTTGCCCGCTGGCACGCCCGCGGGGTCCTGCTCTACTCGGAAGAGGAACTCCGGACTCACCAGCACGGCGCGCAACGCCATTTCGATGCCATTGTCGAAGCTGCCCTCGGTCCGCGCCTCACGGAAGAATTTCATCGGGGCCTGCAGGTCCGCGGCATTGACCGGCCGTCGATATGCCCGGCGCATCACAGTCGACAGAATCTTCTTCGCACACGGTTCTTGCTCGCTCTCGCTCGCTGGCTGGCATACGAATAGCCTGCGGCGGCTTGGTGTATCGCCCGGACCTTTTGCCTCGTACGGGCCATTGATGGAAACAGAGTAAACCGCGGGCTGGATACGCGGGTGGCGGTCCATATTAAAGTGCGCCTGATAGGGCTGGCGTTCCGTCTCGATCAGCGTCGAGGGCCGCATCGGAAAGGCGGCCGACACCACGTGTGGTCCGGCCTTCACGGCAATTCGAACGTTCAGATCCTTGTCGACAACGTGGTGATCGGTCCCGCCCGTGGGAGGCCTCACACGGAACAGCTTGATGCGCTCGCCATCGAGCATCAGTTCGACATCGTGCTCTCCGCGCAGCCCTTCCACGTGCTCGTTGCGGTCGCGCGCCAATCGGAGTTGAAACTCATAGACTGCATCAACCGGGAACGTATAGCGCGTCCGCAGGCCGCCGCGCGTGCCGAGCGGCAGATCGTCGAAATGCTGCTCCTGCGTGAGATCGGGAGGCAAGGTCAGCGTTTCGCCGCCGGGTTGCTTGCCCGTGATGCCAATGGCCAGCCTGCTGATTTTCTGCGCCGCGGAGAGGTACCGTTCGAGCAGCGTAGGGGAAAGGTCGCCGACGGTGACGTTGTCGAAACCGTGGCTCGATTCATCTTGCGGCAACAGAGAAGTAACGTCGACGTCGAGCGCCAGCAGGTCGCGGATGACGTTTTGATACTCCGTGCGGTTCAACCGGCGGAAGGTGTCGGAGCGGCCGGGGTTGGGCTTGGCGGACGCGGCGGCATCGAGCGACGCGTCAAGCGACGCGACTACGGCGGAGTAGACGCCCTCATCCGGACGCGGCAATCCAACCGGAGGCATCGTGCGGCCGCGTAGGCGGCGCACCACTTTTTCCCACACCTGAGGATGTTGGCCAGCCGTGGCGGGGTCGAGGCCGTCGAGCGACAGCCCGCCGGATTTGAGCGTTGCGTTGTGGCAGGCGGCACAATAGCGCTTCACCACTGCCGCCGGTTCCTGCGCAAACAACACGCTGCCCAGGCACAGCAAAGACAGGGTGCTCGCAACGCGGCTCATGCTTGGACTATATCAGTTCCCGGATCATGAGCCCACGCCACCTCATTTCGAGCGGCTGGCCGCTGTGCAATTGCAAAGCAATGAACCCGGACTGCTCAATGCCCAGCTCGGTTTCCGTATAATCCACGGTCACCTCGCCATTCAGGCGCAGGATAATGCGCGGGCCCTTCGCCTCGACTTCGTACAGGTTCCAACCGGCCTTGTCGATCTTGGCGATCACCGCTTCCGGCGCCTGCACCAGCACCTTCTTACGCCGCGATTCATCGTACAGGCAGCCCCAATAGTTTTGGCCCAAATCGGCCTGATAACCCACCACCTCATGCGACGGCGGCTCGGTCTCCTTGCTGCGGAATTGGATCCCTGAGTTCGCCTTCCCTGTCGGGTCAGTCATTTTGAACTCGGCCTTCAAGTGAAAATCGCCGTACACTTTCTTCGTCCGCAGAAATTCGTTGTACTTGATGCCTGGCGAACGGCCAACAATCATTCCCTCTTCCACACGCCACAAGTCGGGAGTGTCGATACGGAAATCGGAAAGATCGCGTCCGTTCCACAAGGGTCGAAAACCCCGTTGCGCAAATGCGGTGGAGGCGCCGAAGAAGAGAAAGGAGCGGCGGTTCATGTAAGCGTTATGCCGAGGCGGTTAATGCCGTCGAACGCCGCTACTTTATAACATTCGGCGAGCGTCGGGTAATTGAAGACGGTGCGGATGAAGTAGTCGATCGTGCCGCGGAAACTCATCACCGCCTGGCCGATGTGTACCAACTCGCTCGCGCCCTCGCCGATAATATGCACGCCTAGCAGTTCGCGTGTTTCATAGTGGAAGATCAGCTTGAGGAGCCCGTTTTCGTCGCCAATAATCTGGCCGCGGGCGATCTCCTTATACTGCGCCTTGCCGATCTCGTACGGCACGCCTTCTTTGGTGAGTTCCTCTTCGCTCTTACCCACCATGGAGATTTCCGGAATCGTATAAATGCCATACGGAAACAACTCCGGTTTGCTCCGCGCTTCCACGCCGAATGCGTGACAGGCCGCCAGGCGGCCCTGTTCCATTGACGTGGACGCCAGGCTGGGAAATCCGATAATGTCGCCGACGGCGTAAATATGGGGCGACGAGGTTTGGTAGAAATCGTTCACTTTGAGACGCCCGCGGTCATCGGCGGCGAGATTCGCAGCGCCAAGGTTCATCTTCGCCGTTGCTCCGGTACGGCCGATGGCGTAGAGAACATGTTCGCAGGAGACTGTCTTGCCGCTGTTGAGATAGATCTTGACCTTGCGTCCGTGCTCGTCCGAGATTTCCTCCATGGCGCCAACCTCCTCGCCTAGGCGCAGCGTGACCCGGTTCTGGCGTAGGTTGTAGCTGAGGTGGTCGCTCAACTCATCGTCGATGAATCCGAGAAGCTCATCGCGTTTGTCGATGATCGTGACTCGCACACCGAGCGCTGCAAACATGGAAGCGTACTCGCAGCCAATGACGCCCGCGCCGGCTACGGCCAACGTGCGTGGAAGGCGCTCCAGTGAAAAGATGTCGTCGCTTGTAAAGATCGTCTGGCCGTTGAATGGAATGTGCGGGTCCTTTGTGGACTCGGTGCCAATGGCAAGCACGATTTTTTCAGCGCTGAACTCAAGATGGCTGTGTCCGTCGACCGTATCGATGCGCAGCGCGTTGGGGCTCTGGAATTGAGCCGTTCCGGTGATCACTTCGACCTTATTGCGCAGCAGTTGATGCCGGGTGACGTCGATCTCGTGCCGCGTCACATGGTCGATACGCAAAAGCAGATCGGCCATGGTGATGTTTTGCTTCACCGTGTAGGAGGCGCCGTACACGCCCCGCTCACGGTAGCCGGAGAGATAGAGAACAGCCTCACGCAGCGTCTTTGAGGGGATGGTGCCCAGATTTACCGATGTCCCTCCGACCACGGCTTTCTTCTCGATGATGGCCACGCGCTTCTCCAGTTTCGCCGCCTGGATCGCTGCGCGCTGGCCCGCGGGACCGGACC
>DASRHX010001062.1:0-5957 GCA_035650295.1 Bryobacteraceae bacterium
CAAGAAAGGCAAATGCCAGGCCGCATACAAGCTCGGCTGCCACAACCAGGCCGCTCTGGCGTAATACGCTGATCGCAGCGGTGGATGGTGATGCGCCCAAAGCCATTCTTCAGCCCGTGGGATTCTCCGCCGCCAGAATGCGCCCTACGGCGGCCGCAAGCCGCTCCCATTGCCTCGTTTCGGACGTGAGTTGCTTCCTGCCGACCGGCGTCAAACGGTAGAATCGCGCCTTGCGGTTGCTCTCGCTGGTCCCCCATTCGGCTTGCACCCAACCCTTCGACTCCAACCGCTGCAAGGCGGGGTAGAGAGAGCCGTGATCCACGAGAAGTTCATCCGCGCTTGTTGCTTGAATGGCTCGCGCAATGCCTTGCCCGTGCTCCTTCCCGAATAAGAGCGTACGCAAGATCAACAGATCAAGGGTTCCTTGTAGCAGCGCAATGCGATCCCCCTCGACTTTTCGTGTCGGCATTCCCCCAAGATTAATTCCGCTCGGGTAGAATGTCAACAGGAAGCCGTGCTTTGCCGGCCTCAGAGCTTTTCAAGCGCCCTCTTAGTAGAATCTTAGTCGGATGTTGCGGCGCAGCTTTCTCATGTCTGCCACGGTGGCCTTGGCGGCTGGCTCCCCGTTGCGTGTCAGGCTGGTGGCCGGCGGACATTCCCACGATCCTGAGTTCTACCAGGCTTTTACAGGTGACGAACGATTCCGCGTCACCGTCGAGCCGCATCCCAATGCCTATCGGGGTAGCCTGCTCAAGAATGTCGATGTGCTCGTGCAATATGATTTGGTACGCGACGCGAGCGAGTCCGACAAGGCCGCGCTTCGCGCCTTTGCCGAAGCGGGCAAAGGCATCGTCATTCTGCATCACGCCATCTGCAGCTTCACCAGTTGGCCCTGGTGGTGGCAGGAGGTTGCGGGCGGGCTCTATCTGAACCAGCCCTACGAGGGCAAAGGACCCTCCACGTTTCATCACGACGAACAGATTCGCGTGAAGGTGGTGAAGCAGCATCCGGCTACGCAGGGCGTGCGCGACTTCGAAATCTTCGATGAGACCTACTACAAGATGTGGATCTCACCGCGCGCCGACGTGCTTCTGCGCACCGATCATCCAAAATCAGACGGCCCGGTGATGTGGGTGAGTCCGTACACGGCCAGCCGTGTCGTTGTGCTGCAACTGGGACATGGCCGCGAAGCCAACACAAATCCAAACTGGCAGAGGCTGGTGCGCAACGCCATCCTCTTTGCGGGAGGTAAATCAACATGACCGATTCACGAAGGACGTTCATGCAGAAGGCTGCGAAGGGGATGACGGTGGCCGCACTGGCTAATCAAGTGATCGCGCAAACCAAGCCCGCCGGAGCGCGCGGAGTTCCCACGCGCAAACTTGGGCGCACGGGCGTGGATGTCTCCATCATCTGCCTCGGTGGCTGGCACATCGGCTCCGTGAAGCAGGATGCCGAGGCGATTCGCATCATGCACGCGGCCATTGATGAAGGGCTCACCTTCTTCGATAACGCCTGGGATTATCATAACGGCCACTCCGAAGAGGTGATGGGGAAGGCGCTGAAACAGGACAACAAGCGCAAGCAGGTTTTCCTGATGACGAAGAACTGCGAGCGCGACTACGCCGGTTCGATGAAGGACCTCGATGAGAGCTTGCGCCGCCTGCAAACCGACCACCTCGATCTATGGCAGTTCCACGAAATGGTTTACGACAACGATCCCGACTGGATCTTCGAGAAGGGCGCCGTGAAGGCGGCGCTTGAGGCGCGGAAAGCCGGCAAGGTGCGCTTCATCGGCTTCACCGGACACAAGGACCCGCGCATTCATCTCAAGGCGCTGGCCAAGCAGTTCGATTGGGACACGGCGCAGATGCCGATCAACGTGTGCGACGCAAGCTATCAAAGCTTTCAGAAGGAAGTTGTTCCGGTCTGTTTGAAGAAGAACGTGGGTGTCATCGGCATGAAGGGACTTGCAGGCGGCGCCGTGCAGGGAACACTGATCGAATCCGCCGGGCTCACCGCCGATGAATGCTACCGTTACTGCCTCAGCCTGCCGGTCTCGACGCAGGTGGTGGGCATTACGACGATGGAGCAATTGATGGCCGACGTGAAACTGGCGCGGGATTTCAAGCCGATGTCGAAAACCGAAATGGATGCGCTGCGAACTAAGGTGAAAGACGTTTCCGGCGACGGCCGCCTGGAGCGATTCAAGTCGACAAAAGACTACGATGGCCCGCATCACCGCAAGCAACACGGCTTCGCGGTTTAGCCGGTTCGCAAGTAAACGAAAAAAGGGGCAGGGTTGAAGGATCCTTGCCCCTTTTCCATTTCGGCCGACGAGAACTGAATCAGCCGAGGGAGGGAACACGCCTGCGCCGGAGGAGCAGCAGACAGACTCCCGACCCAACATAAAGAAGCGTTGTGATCTCCGGAGTCTCCGCACCGCCACCCTCTTCGCCACCACCGCCCGGAGGCGGCGGCGTGTAGGCAGTGCCGTACGACACGTTATCGACGAGTGCGATGCTGCTGAATTGCGATGGCGCGGCGCCTGCGCCAGTTGTGAGGGCGATGCGGATCCAGGAAATCGGCGCATCGGCCCGGACGCCCCAGAAGCTCAGCGCAGGCGCGTTCTGCGTGGTGCGGATGTAGAACTCGCCGGTGGAAAGTTCGATGCGAATTCCGACCGCATTAGGAAACGCGGAGCCGAGATCGAAGCCCACGGCGCTCACGTCCGGAAGCGTCATTTGCAGGTATTGCGTGGCAAAACTGTTGTAATCTGCCGTGCGCAATACGATACCGGAACCAAAGTCATTTTCTGAGCCCGGTGTTGGATTGATCGCCAGCATGGTGTAGCCGCTGCCGTCGACGCCAAAGTAGTTTACGGAGCCTCGCGTGAGTCCAGCTCCCGTGCCGTAAATGGTGTACCCACCGACGCCGAGTCCAAGGGATTCGAAATCGTCGGTGACAATGCCAGTGGTCAAGCCGTTCCAGGTTGACCGGTCTTCGTAGGTTCCGAGAATGGAACCGAAGGCTGGAAGCGCAGCCAGAAGAGCCGCCAGAAATGCGATGCGAATTGCGATGAAAGAGCCATGAAACATGAGAGGTCCTCTATCCAGCGGGGCGGGAGGAATAAAAGCGATCCCGGCCAGGAACAGACCGCTGAAATCATTTATCGTGCACAGGAGTAGTGAAGGTACCGGTACGCGCTTCTCAAGCTTCAGCGCAAGATCTGAGGGGAATAGGCGGCGGGCTATGCCGGAGTAGGGAGTCAGTTAGATGTCGCCGACGGATGGGAGAGACAGTCGGTTTAGTCTTCGGGCAGAGGTTCCGTGAACTTGAGTTCATTGCCCGAATCGTCGTGCACGCGGAAATCGCGGCAACCCCAAGGCTGGCTGACGACAATTTGTTTGATGTGGGCGCCACGCTCGCGGAGTTCATCATAGAGGCCGTCCAGGCCCGTGGTAAAGATGTGCATTGAGGACGGCGAATGGGTGCGGGCGGCATCCTCGAAAAGGTGGATGGCTACATCGCCGCGCTCGACGATCGCGTAGTCTCCTCCTGGCCTATTCATGACAGCGCGGAAGCCCAGGACGGACTCGTAATGTTCTACGGCTGCGTGTAAGTTCGCGACGGGTATTTCAGGGGCGATGCGGAGCAGGTTGGCCATCGCCTCATTCTACTTTTGGGAATTGTCGAAGAAAGCCCCCGCAGGTCGACGCGCGGACACGAAGGTTTCCGCCCAACTCGAGATAAACGCCTCAAGTGCAGTCCAATCCGTGTACACGTGATCGCGCGAGGTGTCTGTGGAGCCGCCAGCCTTTTTGGAAATTTGCTTGAGGATGAAGCGCGTAATGAAGTTGTATTTCGTGTAAAGGAGAGCGCCCGCCACCGCTTTGACAAGCGTGGGTTGCCACCCGGTTTCGGCATAGAAACTGTCGAGAACCTCCTGAACGCCGGCAGCGGCCCTGGCTCTCTGTTCTGGTGTCGCTTGAGGCATTTCGACTCCAGCCTGACTTAGCGACACGGATAGAAACGCCGTCGGCATCGCTTCCAGTTGCGTCCGATGTTGCCGCACAAACTTCACTATTTCAGGCTCGTGTTTGCCTACGTGCACCGATGCGGCGAGTACGGCGGCGTCGTAATCCTCGAGCCTGACTTCGGAACGGGTGGTTCGCAGGTTAGTCACCTCAACGTCGATTCCGAAGTCGCGCAGCCTGCGGGCGGCGCATTCGGCGACGAGTGCCGTATGGCCCTCGCGAGTCGCGTAAAGCACGGCGATCCGTTTCATGGCCGGGTTCTCCCTGATCACAACCACATGAAGCAAGTGGAGTGCCATTGGCATTCGACGTGCAGTTGACTCTTCAGGAGAAATGGAGATGGAATGGCTGGCGCTAGCCGCCGGACTTGTGGCGATTGTGTATGCGGTACTCGTGACGATCGGATGGTTTCGTTACGGGCGAAGTGGCGGAGCGCCGATAGCGGATGATGCCGATCCCCTGCTCGACCGATTCCTGCCGCGGTATGAGGTGCGCGAGCGCCACCATATCGAGGTCGCGGCGCCGGCCGCCATCACATTTGAGGTTGCGCGCACGGCGGACCTCTCCAGTTCGGGAGTAATCCGGGCCATCTTCCGCGTCCGCGAGTGGATTCTGGGAGCGAAGCATGCTGGACGGGCAGAAGATGACCCCAAAGGGCTCGTGGCGCAGGCGAAAGCGCAGGGGTGGGGTGTGCTGTTGGAGATTCCGGGGCGGGTGATCGTGATGGGTGCGGTGACCCAACCTTGGGCGAAGGATGTCGCTTTTCGCGCAGTTCCGCCGGAGCACTTCGCCAGCTTCCGTGAGCCGGGCTACGTGAAGATTGTGTGGACTTTGCGCGCGGATCCCATGGGACCGAACAACTCCCTTCATCGAACTGAGACGCGTGCGTGCACTACCGACGCGGCCGCGCGGGCAAAGTTCCGGCGATATTGGGCTTTCTTCTCTCCCGGCATCGTGCTCATCCGGCAGATTGCGATTCGTCTGGTGAAAGCAGAAGCACAACGTGCCGCACAGTCGCATTCGACGGCCGGTTTCTTCACACGGTTGAAGGCACGGGCCGCGTATAGGCACTAATACCCTTGGTCGTCGTGTGGCCGCCCAACGAAGGCTACCGAGAGTTAGGGTGCCTGCGCATGTCCGATGCGCACTAAACTTGTTGGAGCGCTTTGGCGCTTCTCCCCCTGACATTCGGGGAACGAACACCTTCTCGCGCTTTCATCGGACTGCTCAGCGTGTTGCTGAGCGGTTGCCAAACGCCGGGAGCGCAGGTGGAGGTGCACGCGGGGAAAAAAGCGATTCCCCGGTAATTCGCATCCACGCTGGCCGAGCATCTGGGTGACGAAGCGCCGACGCCGCGCGCACCTGTGTATCGCCGATGAGACCGTGAGGATGCACATGAAGAACATTCTGAGCAAACTATCGGCGAACGACCGCACTCATGCGGTGACGATCGCCCTTGCGCGCGGTGTATTTTCTCTATGATGACGAAAGGATATGAGTAACCTCCTACCATCGGCCGAGGCGGAAGAGTGCAGCGCGCTGCCGCATGAGAAGACGGTGATGGAGGCTCTTCCGGACCGCATGGTACGGCTGGGATCGCTTGAAGTTCACCGTGTTCTGCCCGTGCGGGGAAGGCGGCTGATCGGTCCTTGGTGTTTCTTCGACCGTTTCGGTCCGGTGACCTTCGCGCAGGAAAAGCCGATGGACGTAGCGCCGCATCCGCACATCGGATTGCAGACGGTGACGTGGCTTCTTTCCGGAGAGGTTGTGCACAACGACAGCCTGGGGAGCGAGTGCCTGGTTCGTCCCGGACAATTGAGCCTGATGACCGCCGGACGAGGGATCGCTCATACGGAGGAAACTCCGCGCGATAACTCGGGCAAGTTGGACGGCGTACAACTTTGGCTTGCATTGCCGGAG
>DASRHX010001063.1:0-4828 GCA_035650295.1 Bryobacteraceae bacterium
AATCGACATGGCCGCGGCAGTGAGAAATACTATCAGTTTTTTCATTGTTATCAGACTCCTGCTTTGCTCCTTGGCACGTGCACAGGCACACCCGTTAATACGGGCGAGTCTAGGAATTGTTCCGGCGGAACGGCAGAAAAAAATAGCCAAAACCGTTCCCGCATCTTTATCGGCGCGAGATCAAGTCGCTAACCAGATCAGCTGCTTGCTGCTGGACGGCCGATTCAGAGCCAAAGCCATCCAACCACACAAGGTTTTGTTCGCGCCTGAACCACGTCCATTGGCGTTTGGCATATTGGCGCGTCTGGACCTGAGTTTGTTCGATCGCTTCTTGGCGTGTGGACTCGCCGCTTATTACGCGCAATGCCTGTGCGTAACCGATAGACGCGAATGGTTTCGCCGTGGAAGGGAAACCGAGAGCAAGTATGGATTCGGTTTCTTCGACAATTCCCGGCGAATCGAACATGCTGCGAGCACGCTGATCAAGGTTCTCGTATAACTTCTGGCGAGGGGGATTGATCCCAATCTTTAGTGTCAGGAAACCGTTCAACTGTTCCCGCCCCTGTTGAAATAAAACAGAAAGGGGACGGCGAGTCAGCAACCGTACCTCGAGTGCGCGCAGCAGCTTGGTTGTATCGTTTGCATGAATCCGGGCGGCCGAATCGGCATCGAGCCGCGTGAGAATCCGGTGTAACGCGCCTGGGCGCGACGCTTCCCTGGTCAGCAGCCGGTGCCGTAGCTCCTCGTCCCGTCCCGGTCCTTCAAACAGGCCATCCACCAATGCCCGCAAATAGAAACCGGTACCTCCGCACACAATGGGAAGCCTCTGCCGTCCGATAATCGCTGCCAGAACCGAACGGCCAAGCCGGGAATAGTCGCCGGCGGTAAAAAGCTCGTCCGGGTCGACAAAGTCCAAGAGATGATGCGGAATTCCCTGACGCTCGGATACCCGAAGTTTAGCGGTTCCGATCTCGAAAAAACGATAAACCTGGACGGAATCGCAATTGAGGATCTCGCCCTGGAACTGTTTGGCAAGAAAAATCGCAAGGTCGCTCTTGCCTGAACCTGTAGGCCCGACGACGGCGACCAGCGGTGAGTCATTCATTGCCAACGACTTCCAGTGTACGGTGTGAGAATCACCTCGATTCCAGCGAAACCTGGCGCCCCATTGATCGCATCTATAAAACAACACCCTGCCACCCGTAGGGAGCGGAGCATCGGAGTAAGGCGGAAGCGGCAAATACTCTGCCTGAACGTTTGGGGCGACCTTGATACGACCGGCAAGGTAGTACCACCCAAGGCCGGTCGAAGGCGGGGCTATACTAGGTACTAGGAAGAAAGGCGTCGGAACTCGCTTGGAGCGTACGGTCCCACCTGCCGCGGGGATCTGCTTCCCAGGAACTGACGGAAGGAAGTAGATGACTAGGACACGCGTTGGACTGGCCGCGGGCCTTGGCCTGATCTGGATTCAGTTTGCTGCCGCTCAGCAATCGCCCACGCAGCAGGCGAAAGACAAGGCGCCCGATCGCGGAGCGGCGTACTATCACTACTCACTGAGCCATCTCTACACCGAGCTGGCTGGCGCCTACAACAATCGCAGCGAGTACCTCAATCAGGCAATCGATAATCTGCGGCTGGCGATGAAGGCCGATCCCGCGGCGCGGTTCCTTGCCGAGGAATTGTCAGACCTCTACATCCAGGGCGGGCGTCTCAAAGAGGGTGTCACGGAAGCTGAAGCGGCGCTGCGTGAAAATCCTGAAGACCTGAATGCCCGGCGTCTGCTGGGCCGCATCTACATGCGGCTGATCGGCGACCCGCAACAAGGGCGCGTCAACGACAACATGCTGCAGCGCGCCACCGAGCAGTTTCTCAAGATCACGGAAAAAGATCCACAGGACACCGAGGCGTGGTTGACCTTGGGCCGTCTGCACAAGATCGGCCAGAACTCTGTTGAAAGCGAGAAGGCGTTTCAGAAGGCGCTTGCTCTCGAGCCGGACAATGAAGACGCGCTCACCGGCCTCGCGCTTGTGTATTCAGACCTTGGAGATTCACGCCGCGCCAGCGAGTTGTTGAAGCGCGTGTCCGAGAAGTCGCCGAACCTACGCACCTTCATGGCCCTTGCCGGAAGCTACGAACAGATGAAGGAATATGCGCTTGCGGCGGAAACGCTGAGAAAGGCGATGGAACTCGCGCCGGACAACCCGGACCTGAAGCGCGCCTTGGCGCAGAGCCTGCTCTATTCGGACAAATACGACGAGTCGCTGAAGCTCTACCGGGAACTGGTGGCGGAAGACGCGAAGGACGTACAGAGCTGGGTGCGCATCTCCCAAATTCATCGTGAGCGCAAGAATTTCGAAGAAGCGCGTAAGGCCATCAACGAGGCCAAGAAGCTCGAACCGGACAACCTCGAAATCGTATTCAGCGAAGTTGGCATCTACGAAGCCGAAGGGAAGATGGGCGAAGCGATCGCCGGAATGAAGAGCGTCCTTGAGTCGACGGCGAAGAAATCCTACTCCGCTTCGGAAAAGGCCAACCGCGCGATCCTGCTTGAGCGCTTGGGCCTGATGCAGCGTAATCACGAGCAGTACGCCGACGCCGTGGCGACGTTCCGTGAGCTCGGAACCCTCGACGAAAAGAACGGTGCTCGCGCTTCGGCGCAGGTAATCGACACGTGGCGCCAGGCGCGCGACTTTACCAAGGCCACTGAGGAATCCGAAGCCGCCAAGAAAAAATATCCTGACGAACGCATCGTGACGCTGGTGCGCGGATCGCTGCTCGCCGACATGGGCCATGGGGCGGAGGCCGCCGCCGAAGTGAAGAAACTCCTCGGCAAAAAGGAAACGGACCGCGAAACCTATCTGACGCTGGCCCAACTCTACGAGAAGTCGAAAAACTTTGGCGAGATGGGAAAGGCCCTCGATGAAGCAGAAAAGTTGTCAAACACGCCCGATGAAAAGGAGCCGGTCCTTTTCATGCGCGGCGCCCTCTACGAGAAACAGAAGAACTTCGAGCGCTCCGAAGCTGAGTTCCGCAAGGTCCTCGATCTAAACCCGAAGTCGGCATCGGCGCTGAACTACTTGGGCTACATGCTGGCCGATCGTAACGTGCGCTTGAACGAAGCGCTCGACATGATCAAAAGGGCCGTTGACCAGGAGCCCGACAACGGTGCATTCCTCGACAGCCTGGGCTGGGTTTACTTCCGCCTCGGCCGGCTGGACGAGGCGGCGGATTACCTGAAGCGCGCTGTGCAGCAAAGCCAGAAGGATCCGACCGTCAACGACCACTTGGGCGATGTCTACATGAAGCAGGGCAACCTGAAGGAGGCCATAGAGCAGTGGGAGATTTCGCTGCGGCTATGGAATGCACTACCTGCTCCGGACATCGATCAGGCCGAAGTCGCCAAGATCCAGAAGAAGCTGGAAAGCGGCCGCGTGCGTCAAGCCAAGGAACAGACGCCCCGCAAGAACCAGCAGTAACCGCGCGAAGCTACATCCGCATCGATCTACTTCGCACGATGCGTCGCACGACCCACCGCTTTCCATCTGGCGCAGTTGCTGGATCACTTCACTTCGCCGGCGGCGGGGCGAACACCACTAACACCACAAGGTTCACCTCACTCGTATTGCGCAGCGAATGAAGCACGCCCGAAGGAGCAAGCACGAGATCTCCTGCGCTCACAGGCGCCTTCGTTTCACCCACCATCGCTTCTCCCGAGCCCTCCAGGATCACGTACATCTTGTCCTGTCCCTCGTGCGTGTGGGCCTTGTGCTCCTGTCCAGGCAGAAAGCAGTTGAGCCCGGCAAACAGGTGGTCTCCTTTTGCCAAGGTCTGCTTGCTCATCTTGTCCTGAGAGAAGGTAGCCTGCGCGGCGATGCTCGAAACGATCATGCCTTATGATGGTCGCACGATGCGTTGGAGCTGCTTGACGATTGGAATTTTGACCTGCACATCGGCCCTGTCCGCGCAGGAATGGCGCCATTGGGGCGGCGATGCCGGCGGTACCCGCCATTCGGCGCTGAAAAAAATCAACCGGCAAAATGTGTTGAAGTTGCGCGTCGCCTGGACCTATCAAACCGGCGAACAAAGCGACGGCACGAAGATTCCCTTTCGCTCCGCTTTCGAAGCCACGCCCCTCGTCGTCGACGGCGTCATGTACGTCACCACGCCTTTCGGCAACCTCGTGGCGCTCGATCCCGAAACCGGCAAGCAGCTCTGGAAATTCGACTCCAGGATGGATCTCGAACGGCCCTCCGGCGGCTTACTCGTCAACCGTGGTGCGGCCTTCTGGACCGACGGCTCCAAGAAGCGCATTCTCTACGGCACGATGGGAGGCAAGCTCTATTCGATCGACGCGGCAACGGGCGAACTCGACGCCGCCTTCGGCGACAAGGGCGCGGTCGACCTTCAGGCCGGAATGGTCGAAAAGTTCCCCGGCCGCCGCATGGGTATGACCTCGCCGCCGGCGGTCTACAAGGACCTCGCTATTTGCGGCTCCATCGTGCCTGATGGAGAAGCCCACGGACCTTCTGGCGATGTCCGCGCCTTCGATGTGCGCACCGGCAAGCTCGTGTGGCGATTTCATACCGTGCCCCGTCCCGGAGAGTTCGGTCACGATACATGGCCGGGCGATTCGTGGAAGGACCGCGGCGGCACAAATGTCTGGAGCATCATGAGCGTCGACACCGAGCGCGGCATGGTGTTTCTGCCCCTGACCTCGCCGTCAACCGACATGTACGGCGGCGACCGCCCTGGCGCGGGCCTTTTTGGCGATTCGCTCGTCGCCCTCGACGCGGCTACCGGCAAGCGCGTCTGGCACTTCCAAACCGTG
>DASRHX010001064.1:0-3821 GCA_035650295.1 Bryobacteraceae bacterium
CAACCCTTGCTTAATACGGGTGACCGCGGCCGGTAGCGGGCCAAGCTCACCCTACGTGTATCGCCCCACTAACCGCGATCCAGCGAGGGTTAATCAAAATGAAGAGGTTCGACTTGGTACAGGCACGCGTGTGCCTTTCCAGCGGAGAACGCGCGCGCGTTCTCCTTGACGGCATCGAGATGGATGCCTTTGTTGCAGGGGCTTTGGAGTACTCGGCGGAGAGCGCCGCCGATCTTCCCGCCACCGGGGATTATGTTTTGGTGCGCCTCATTGATGCGGCGACCGTGCTCATCGAGGAGGTTCTTCCGCGCCGGACGAAGATCTCGCGCCGCGCCGCCGGGACGCGCAATGACGAGCAGGTGCTTGCCGCAAATGTCGACTTGGCGCTGCTCGTTTGCGGGCTGGACGGCGACTTCAATCCGCGCCGTTTGGAACGGTATCTCGCCATTGCTCAGGAGGGAGGCGTGAAACCCGTGATCGTCCTGAACAAGGCCGACACTTGTGCCGAACGCGAAGAGCGGCTGGCCGAAACGAAGCGCGTCGCAGGAAGCACGCCTGTTCTGCTCGTGAGTGCGCTGACAGGCGAAGGATGTGAAGCGATCCGTGCGCTGCTCGCCACGGAGGTTACCGCCGTCATGCTTGGTTCGAGCGGGGCAGGGAAGTCGACCTTGCTGAATCAGATCATGGGATCTGAAATACATTCGACCAGTGCCGTGCGTGAAGACGACTCCCAGGGACGCCACACCACGACCCATCGCGAACTGATTCCGCTGCCGGGGGGGTCCGCCCTGATCGACAGCCCTGGACTGCGCGAAATTCAGCTTTGGGCTACGGCGGAGAGCGTAGGCGCTGTATTTGACGATATCGCCGCTCTGGCGGGGCAGTGCCGTTTCGCCGATTGCGGCCACCTGAACGAACCGGGCTGCGCGGTTCGAGGACAAGTAGCTCAGGACCGCCTGGACAGTTTTCATAAGCTCCGGCGCGAGGCGGCACGACTCGCCGATACCCGCAGCGAAAAGGTGCGATGGCGCGCGATGCACAAGGCTGCGCGCCAGTTCTACAAGATGAGGGGACGGTGAATATGCGAGCTAAGGTGTTTGACCGATTGCCTCCACCAGCCGATCCGCCGATAAAGGGGGCATGTCTGGCGAGCAGCCACAAGAAAACAAGCCGGCGCCCAAATTGTGGCTTGCCGCGTTGCCGGGTCTCCTGGTCTTCGCAGGCGCCGCCGGTATGTTTCTCTATTCGTCGCGCCAGTTCTCTCAAGCGGGCGCCGCCATAACGGAACCCGCCGCCGGCGAGACCAGCCTGGTGAGTAAACCCGCGCCAGGCGAGCTCCTAGCGTGCATTGAAACCTATGCCGTCAGCATGCACACCAGCGAATCATACGTGAGCGAAATGAATGGATTTCCGCAGCAGCGCCCGAAGAACGCTCCGGCCGAACTCTCCACCGTGCTTCGCGGCATGGTGCGCAACAACTGCGGCCGCCCGGTGCGCCGCCTGGAGATCTTCATTGAGGTGCGCGATGCGGAGGGACGCAGGGGATCCGGCTGGACGACGGTCGGCAGTTTGGATCTAGGCCAAGCCGGTACGTTCGAAAGGGCCTGGATGGGCCGCGTCACGGAGTACAAGGTAACGAAGGCCCGCTAGCCCGTTGCTGGCCGCATCGGCTTGTGAGGCGTGGGCCGCGCGGCTTCACGGACGTTTGTGAACCCTTCGTCAGTTCTCTTCCACTGCGCCGCCATCTCCGCCGCGCGCTTGGATTCCGTTTGAATCAGATTCTTCTGTTCGCAACGGTCAGTGGCCAGGTTGTATAACTCCCATGGACCGTTCTCACCCGCGGCCACCAGTTTCCAATCCTTCTGCCGGATGGCGCGATTGTTGTTGTGGTTGAAGTAGAGGAGTTCGCGGTCGATGCTTCGGTCTTTTGAAAGAGCCGGCGCGATGCTCTTGCCGGCAAGCGGTGGGCCGCCCTCGGCGTGTGCCGTTGCCGGGTTACCGCCGCCCAATTCCACAATCGTTGGAACCAGATCTACGAAGTGGCAGGGTGTGTGGCGAAGCTTGCCTTTGTCCTGGATTCCGTTTGGCCAATGCGCGATCCAGGGCGAGGCGATGCCGCCCTCATGCACCCAACTCTTGTGCATTCGGAACGGTGTGTTCGATGCCGAAGACCAACCCGGCCCGAGGCAGAGATGCGAAGCCGCCGAACCAGGCGCCGCCGCTGGATCGTGTCCATCGGCGCGAATCATGATCTCGGCGCTCGCGCCATTATCGGAGATGAAGAGGATCACGGTGTCGTTGTAGGCGCCCATTGCCTTCAACTGAGAGAGCACGCGTCCGATCTCCCGATCCATGCGCGTGATCATCGCCGCGTGAATCGCCATCTTAGTGCGCTGAAATTCCTTTTGCTCGCGCGTGAGAGTCACCCATGGCACTGCAGTGGGCACTTCGCCCGGTCCGAATCGCGCCACTTGTTGCTGGGCAGGCGTGTTCCAGGGCGGATAGACTCCCGCTTCCAACTTTGAGAGATCGCAATTGATGAGGTCCATCTCGCGCATGCGCTTGTGGTGCCGGGCTCGTGTGACATCCCACCCTTCAGCGAATCGATCCTTGTATTGCGCGATGTCTTCCTGCAGGGCATGCAACGGAAAATGCGGCGACGTGAATGCGAGATAGAAGAAGAACGGATCGCTCTTGTGATCGCGGGCGTGTCCCTTCAGAAAGTCGACCGCATGATCGGCGATGGCCTTGGTCGCATAGAAGCCATCACTGAGCCTGGGTTGCGGTAACGGTTGATCGTCGAGAAGATGCGCCGTCGGCGTGAAGAACCGGTTTTGGTCGATCAACGTATAGCTGTGCTCGAAGCCGGTTGTCGCCACGGGATGAAACCGGATATGCCATTTGCCGGAGTGATAGGCGTGGTATCCCAGCGGCTTCATATACTGCGGAAAGTAACGCGTCCACTCGGGGATGTTGCCCCTGGTCATCACGTCGCACGCCGTTTCCTGCGCGTAGTGGCCGGTCATAATGCAGGAACGCGATGGTCCACAGCGCGCGGTTGAATAGCCCTGCGTGAATCGCAGGCCAACGGCTGCCAGCGAGTCGATGTTCGGCGTTTCGATGTCGCCGCCATAGCAACGAGCATCGGAATAGCCCATGTCGTCGGCCAGAATGATCAGGAAGTTCGGCCTACGCGGCTTGGCATTCTGCGCAGCCAACGCCGCCGGCGCCAAGGCCATTGAGCCGAGAAAATCCCTCCGATTCATAAGACGCCGGCGTAGAGTTCGGTCAGCTTTTTGATTTCGGCCGCTTCATCCGCCGTCACTTCAACAAGGGGTGGGCGAACTGGACCGCCAGGCATCCCCATAAGGTCCATCATCTTCTTCATGACGGCCACCTCATAGCCCTTCTTCTTGTCGCGCAGGGCATAGAGCGGCAGAACATATTTCTTCATCAAATCGTTCATTGTGGTGCGGTCGCCCTTCAGCCCCGCCTCGGCGATCTTCAGCGACAGCTTCGGCGCCACATTGGAAATCGAAGAAGTGTAGGCTTGCACACCGATCGCAAAATAGGCCGGCGCGCAATCGTCGCCGATACCGCCGATCCATGCCAGCCGGTCGCCCAGTTTGGCCATGATGCGTTGATATTTTCGCGCATCTCCCTGGCCGTCTTTCCAGAATGTGAGGGTGGGAACGCGGTCGCACAATTGCGCCACCTGATCGGGTGTGAACGCCGCCCAATCGCGGGAGTAAAGCGAAAGGGGCAGGCCCGTGGATTCTCCGATCTCGGCATAATAGCGAAGAAGCCCTTCCCACGGTGCA
>DASRHX010001065.1:0-5131 GCA_035650295.1 Bryobacteraceae bacterium
CGCGCCGTCAACTCGCTGCTGGCGTCGTCGATCATGGCGATCAGGCACACCTTCTCCTGGCTCCGCCCCTCCAGCCAATCGTGATCGCTGGTATCCCACTGCACCAGTTCGCCACGCCGCTCGCGCCGCGCACGCCACACATGCACGCGGTTGCCCAGCCATTGCTTGCGCGGCTTCCACAACCCGGCCTCGCTCATCCATTGCCGCAGCGTTTCCCGGTTCACTTTCAGCTCGTGATAGCGTTCCAGCATCTCGGCCGCCTGCGTCGGGCCGTAGTCGGCGTAGCGTTCGGCGATCACCTCAAGCGCCCGCCGCCGCGTCCCGGCTCCGTGCCCGCGGTTGGACGCCTTCCCTCTCAGCCGGTGCGCCAAGCCGCCATCGCCCTGCTCCCTCATCCGCTTTACCAGTTTCTCCACCCAGCGCGTGCTCATGCCCAACTGCTCGGCCGCCTTGCTCTGCGTCAGCTTCCCCGACTTTACCTGCCTCAGCACCACCAGCCGGTCCCGTTCCTTCCCGCTCAGTCCCACAATCTCGTTCACCTTCCCAGCCTTCCGGCTTTCAAGGCGAACTTTCTACTTTGCTTAACAAGGGGAACTTCTCAGATTGAGGCTACTGTTTGCTTGCGCTTCGCCGACAGCAAGTAATACACGAGCGGCTCCCTCGGTTTGTGCCGGCCCACTTCGTTCGCACCCAGCGTTACGGCCTGTCCCGGACCAATCTCGCCACCCGACGCGGCGCACGCTGCCCCATCCATTCGCTGGTTGCCATACTGTTTCGATTTCAACGATGGATCGAACTTCCCGTACGGATCATGCACGACGAACTGCAGGTCGAGACTCGATTGATTCGGCCGGTAGTTCCTGTAGCCGACGATCAAGATGATGTGCCCGTCGACACGCTCGTGATTCACTCCCGTGATCACCGGGAATCCGTCGTCGATATGCTGGACAATCCAGTCGATGGCTTCCCACTGCAGCGCGAAGCTCGCTCGCTCGAACTCATATTGTGGGAACTTTTCTTGCAACCACCATCGGAAGTTCTCGTGAGCATTTTTCATCTTCTTTTGAGGGCGGTTGGGATCCTCATTGATCTTCTTCTTGATGCTCAAAATCTCGCCCTTGGTGGTTCGCTGCGCCGCCGGATCGCCGGTCTGCAAGTAGGCCGCCATCATCTTCAACACGGTTGACTGGCACGTCGTGTGGTCGGGTTGGACAAAATAGGGAACCGGGAGTACCTTACTGCGCGCTGCCATAAGTCCTCTTACCCACTATCATGAGCACAGTGCCGCATGCCGAAGCCACCCCTCTCGACCCCGTTCCCCGGTGGCGTGTTTACCTTCAGGACGCGGCTTGGCTGGCGCTGTTTGGCGGCCTCGCCGCTGCCAGCACCACCCGCAACGACGCCGAAATGGAACTGCTTACTGCGCTTGCCGCCTTCCAAATTCTCGAGCCGCGCTGGCGCAGCCTCCACACTCCGCGCGGCGCATGGCTTTCCGTCTTCATCAAGCTCCTTCTCAGTTATCTCCTGATCGGCGTCACCGACTCGATCAATTCCAGCTATTACCTGATCCTGCTCGTACCCATTGTCTCGGCTGCCACGCTTCTCGGCGCTTGGAGCACCATTCTTGTTTATCTGCTCGCCATCGGTAGTTATCTCTCCTTTCTTCTATTCCTCGATTGGGACCGCTATTTTCTCCCTCCCAGTCAAGTCCAGGAGCTCGCGTTGCGAGCTTTGCTGCTGGCCATGGTGGCCTTTCTCACTCACACGCTGGTCGATACAAGCCGGCGCCAGGCCCGCCGCTATCAGGCCACGGCGGAAGAACTGGAAGCAGCCAACCGCAGCCTCCATGCCGCCGAGGCTGCCGTCCGCCGCTCCGAACGGCTTGCCGCCCTTGGCCAACTCACCGCCGGCCTCGCTCACGAACTGCGAAACCCACTCGGCACCATGAAGGCCTCCGCGGAACTATTGCAGCGCAACGTTCCCGCCGATCCCCCCATCGCCCGCGAGCTCTCTGGTTACATTGCCGAAGAGGTCGATCGCTTAAACTCGCTCATCACGCGCTTTCTCGATTTCTCACGGCCTCTCCAACTCCATCTCGAACTTCGCAGTCTCGATCCCGTCCTCGACCACGCCGTCGCCGAGCTTGAACGCCACCAGCCTCCATTCAACGTCACCGTCTACAAGAACTACTCAACCGGCGTCCGTCCCTTCCTGCTCGACGCCGTCATGCTCGAGCGCGTCGTCTACAATCTGCTCCTCAATGCCGCCCAGGCCAGCCCCGCCCAAGGCGTGATTACATTGAAGACGCGTGCTGTTGAGGACACCGTCGAAATCGCCGTAATCGATCGCGGCGCCGGTATTGCAAGAGAACACATGGAGAACATCTTCAATCCGTTCTTCACCACCAAACCCAGCGGCACTGGCCTCGGCCTAGGCATCGTCTCCCGCATCGTCGACGAACACGGCGGCAGAATAGCCGTCGAAAGTACGCTCGGCGAAGGCAGTGTCTTTCGTGTTCTCCTTCCTGCGCGAACAGAGCCCGAACCTATGCACGAAGCAGCCACCGATTGACTACGCCCCAGGCTTCGCGACAACCCGGCCGATCAGGCCCCGATATCGCGGGTCCGTGCGCAACGGATCGAGCCGCGGGTCCACGTTGAATGTCAGCGCTTCGAACGCACGCGCCGCGATCGCTGCGTTCATCGCCTCGAACGCCTCGTCCTTCTCGCCCAAAATCGCGCAGAGCAAGATCTTCGAGGAAACGCGCATCTTCCCCTGCCGGATCGACTCCCGCCGGCGCTCCAATATCTCCCTCGCGGTGCGCGTGTCTCCCTCTCGTAAGCTCAGCCACGCCTGATCCGCCTCCACCACGCCCGGCCCAACGTTGATTCCGTCGAGGCTCTTGCGCGCCTCTTCAATCCGCCCCAGCCACCCTAAGCTGAGCGCCAGATGGTAGCGTGCTATCGCGTAATGCGGTTGCCGGTCCAGCACCTTGCGGCACTCCGCCTCCGCGCGGTGGAAATCGCGCGCGTAGTAAAACGCCTGACAATAACGCGCTCCGAGCAACGGCGACACCGGATCCAGCCGGATCGCCTCCTCGAGCAACCGAATCGCCTCGCTAATCTCACTCTTGGCAAACTTCAGATGCGTGTAACCCAACCGCGTTTGCACCGACGCCGGTTCCAACTTCAACGCCTTCGCGAAACTCGTCTCGGACTCCTCAAGCCGCCAATTGTGCAGCTTCGACAGCGCGTCGGCGTAGTGCGCCGAATGCAGCTTGGAGTCAAGTTCCAGCGCCCGCTTTGCTTCGGCATCGGCGCGCGCCGCAACCATCGGTAATGGCTTCAATCCGAACGCCGCCATCTGCAGCAGCGCAATCGAGAGCCCGGCATGCGCCGCCGCTGAATTCGGGTTCACTGAAATCTCCTGCTCAAACTGCTCCGCCGCGCGGACGCTCTGCTCCGGCGCCCATTGGTACAGCAGAAACTCGCCAATTCGAATCCCCGGCTCTACCTTTCGCGGCCCACTAGGCCGTCCCGGCCGAATCCACAACACAACCGCCAACCCCGCGGCCACCACCACCGCCGCAGCGACGGCCCACCCGCGCCACGACCGCCGTATGGGAACCGGCTCGGCCTCCTGCTCGGCCGCCTGCTCCGCCCGCTCTTCCGTCACCGGAGCTACAAACCTGTATCCACGCCGTGGAATCGTCTCGATGTACGATTCGTCCGGCATCCCCTCCTCCAACGCCTTCCGTAGAACCGAAATATTGCGCGTCAGCCCTGACTCCACCACGGTCACGTCCGGCCACACCGCCTTCATCAGCTCTTCCTTCATCACCATCCGGTCGGCGTTCTCCACCAGCACGAACAGCGTGTCCACCACCTTCGGGGTCAACACCACCCGCACACCCTCCCGCTCTAGAATGCGGTCCCGCGCGTTCAGCCGGAACGGGCCGAACACGTACGCGCTGACCGGTGGAAGCGAAGGATTCATGGGGTCGGATCGGTTTCTCCTCAGTATAAAGGTGCCCGCGTCACCGTCTGAAAACACGCATATTCGTGTCGCGAGGAACTTTGTAAGGAATCTCTAAGCGCCGCAATGCTGCGCGGCCGCGCGTCTCCGGGCATAGTCAAATCTGTGCCGGAGGAAACACCCTGGGCCAGACGGAGACGATATGAATTTCAGACAACTAATTTTGCTCAGCCTCGCAATCGGAGGAGCGCCGCCCTCGCACGCCGCGATCATCCTGGACCGTAGCGGCGATATCACCGCTCAGTGCTGCCAGTTCGCCGCGCTGGCCATCAACTGGACCATGGACAGGGAATGGACCAACGTCAAGATTGAACTTGACCTCCACAATGACGCTGATGAAGGAGAGGTCCACACAGGCATAGCGCTCTTGCTCAATTCCCTGGGGCCGGGCACGACCGAGGCGGCCAACGAGATCGACGACGTTGTCGTTGCCGAAGGCGGCGTCGATCAGAAAGCCGTGACGCTGTTCCAGGGCCTCACGCTTGGGCCTGGAACCTATCACCTCGTCTACTACCGTTTGAGTTACGATTTCCCCTACTTCCTTTCCGTCGCCTTGGGCGCTTCGCCCGATGGCCAGGTGACCGGGCCTGGGGTCACCGTCCTCCCGACTCTGATCGAGGGTGTCCAAGCCGCCTATCGGCCCGCGTCCACGTGGAATCCTTTTGGTGACTTCACCTTCGTTCACATCACCGGAACGCCTTCCGAAGAGTCCGCCGTCCCCGAACCCTCCACCGCCTCGCTCCTGGTCGTGGCCGGAATCGCGGGCGCAACTCTTCGCTTCCGGCGGCTTCATCGCACGCAATAGCAGTGCTATCTTGGGGCAACCGCTCCAACGCCGGCTTACGGAACCGGTTCGGAGGCCGGTTCCGTCCAAGCAAATGATGAAGCCCCGCATCCTCATCGTCGAAGACGAGGAGAAACTTCGCCGCGTCGTCGAACTTCAGCTCCGTTCCTCCGGTTTTGAAGTCGACTCCGCCGCTACTGCTGAATCCGCCCTACAGATCGCAGACCGCGCCGGCCTCATTCTCACCGACCTGCGTCTGCCCGGAATGAACGGTCTCGAACTACTCGACGCGCTCCGCCGCCAGAACGCCGC
>DASRHX010001066.1:0-13157 GCA_035650295.1 Bryobacteraceae bacterium
TGATCGAGCCGGCAATCATGCTCTTCATGGGCATCTTCGTGGCGTTCGTGCTGGTGTCGCTGTGTCTGCCTATTTTCTCGCTGGCCGACACGCTGGGGCGATAAGCGCGACAGACCGGGACGTCTGGCTCACATCACAGTCCTTCGGCGGGACACTGCCATTCGCGCGGCAGTTCAATGACGAACGCGGCGGCGGGAAGCTTGGCATCGGACTCGTGGACCAGGACGAGGCTCTTTCCCGGCTCAAACCAGCAGACGCCTTCCCAGTTGGCGCCTTTGTGCGCGCCGGAGATGTGAAGAGTCAGGTCAAGCGGATCGCCCACGCGTTTGCCATCAAGGCCGAAGCGCTGCAGCCAGTGATAGGCGTAGGTGGGCGGGTCGGCGGCGTTCTGCGACGAGATGAGAACAATGAACCCCCATCCGGCGCCGATGTGCGTCCACACGAGGTCAGGCGCACGGAACCGCTGCACGGATGGCCCCTCGCCGGAAAGATGCGGAACATCGAGTTCAACGGTGGAAACGGTATCGGCCATACGAAGGCGTCCGACGCGGCTCCGCGCGGGAAGGTCATGAACCAGCACAAGCGGAAGGAGGGATTGTGGGGTTTGGGTTGGCCGTAGACGGCCCGGGAGTGACCGCTGGTCGGGAAATCCGCCCTCCCACAGCACGGCGATGCGGGAGGCCTGCTTGGCAATCGGGCGAACCGCGACTCCTTCGAGACCACGCTTGCCAACCTCGCTGAATAGGGAATCGTATTCGGCGATGATTCCGTCATGATCAACCAGTGAGCGAAGGCGCTCGGAAAGTACGGCGACGCGACCGTCGGCCAACACCTCGATTCCTTCGAGGTCGATGGCGAGCGAAGCTTGTTTCAGGCGTACGGGCTGTGGATCGAGTTCGTTCAGGATCATCAGCGGCTTCGGCACGCGTGGAAGTGTGACCCGAAAGTATTGGCCGACTGTAGAATCGTCGGCAATCAGCAGATGCCGTCCCATGCGGGCGACGCCAGAAGCTTCGCGAATAGGGCCGCCTTGAGAGTGTGCGGCGGAGGCGATGCTGAAGGTAAGCCAGGTTCTGCGGGTGAGGGACATCAGTGAGGTACTACGAAAGCCGGCCCAACATCAGTTCTCCGAGTTCCTCCGGTTGCGTGCGGATACCCAGATAAAACTTCCCGAAGAGAGCATACACGGCGCTGACTTCGTCGAAGCGCATTTCGTAGATGAGCTTCTTGAACTGGACGGGGTCGTCAGCCCAAAGATCGACGCCCCATTCCCAATCGTCGAGTCCGATGGAGCCGCTGATAATCTGTTTGACGATGCCTGCGTATTTGCGGCCGATCATGCCATGATCGTGCATCATGCGGGCGCGGTCTTCGATGGGAATCTGATACCAGTTTTTCGACTCGCCGCGGCGGCGGTCCATCGGATAGAAGCAAAGATAGCGGGCAGGCGGCGTCTCCGGGAACAGTCGGGGAGCCATGGCGGTGCGGCTGCGGTCGAGCTCTTCGGCGACGGCCTTATCCCACTCCTCCGAACCTGGCTGCAAGTTCTTCTCGGCAAGCGTGCGTTGGATACGCTGCGTGGACTCGTACAGGCCCAGCTCGACGATGCTGAGGTATGAGGTGGTGGGTTCGAAGTAATCCGCGAGACCGGTTTGCGCGAGTCTCAGCTCGGCGCCATTTAGCGCATCCATGGCCGGGCGGAAGTGGACGAACATGAGGTCGCCTTTATGGCCGAGCATGGAGTAGAACGAAGTGCCCTCCTGCTGCATCCCTATGAGTACGGCCTGCATCTCGGCGACCAGGGCGTGTTGACGCCGTTGATCGACCGACTTCCAGGCGCTCCACCGTATGTGGAACATCTGGTGGAGAAGATAGGCGCCTTCGAGAGTGTAGGGAACCATGAGATTCCAGTGTAACTTTGTAGGAAAGTGATGTCTTTCGACGCTTTACTAATCGTGGGCTTCGGCGGGCCGGAGAAGCCCGAAGATGTAATGCCGTTTCTCGAGAACGTGACGCACGGGCGCCGCATACCGCGCGAGCGGTTGGAGGAAGTAGCCAAGCACTACTATCATTTCGGCGGCAAAAGCCCGATCAATAAGCAGGTAGCGGAGCTCATCGAGTCGCTGCGGGTAGTGCTGGCGGCGCGCGGGCCGAATCTTCCGGTGTATCTGGGCAATCGGAACTGGGATCCATACCTGGCCGACACGATGAAGCAGATGAAAGCGAATGGCGTTCGCCGGGCGCTGGCGTTTGTGACATCGGCCTGGGCGAGCTATTCCAGTTGCCGGCAATATCTCGACAACATCGCTGAGGCGCAGGCGGCGGTGGGCGAAGGCGCGCCGGAGATTGTGCGGCTGCGTCACTTCTACAACAACCCCGGCTTCATCGAGCCTATGGCCGAGCGCGTACGGGAAGCGTACGCGAGTTTGCCGGAAGCGATGCGAGATCAAGCAACGCTGCTGTTCACCGCACACAGCATTCCCATGAGCATGGCGCAAGGCTGCCGCTACGTCGAGCAGTTGACGGAGGCGTCAGGACTGGTGGCGCGGTTGGCCGCACGCGATGAGTGGCGGTTGGTCTATCAGAGCCGCAGTGGGCCGCCCACTCAGCCGTGGCTCGAGCCCGACATCGGCGACGCACTCAAAGAGCTTGCGGCGGCGGGCGGGAAGAGCGTCGTCGTTGCACCGATCGGATTTCTGAGCGACCACATGGAGGTGATGTATGACCTCGACCATGAAGCGAAGCAACTGTGCGATGAATTGGGAATGACGATGGCGCGGGCGGGAACCGTGGGGACGCACCCGCGATTCGTGGAGATGATTCAGGAGCTGATTGTGGAGCGCATGGAAGGGGATGAGCGCGAGGAATGTGCCGTGGGGTGTTGCCCGGCACCGGTCGTGCAGGGTCGACCGCAGTCCCCCGCCGGAGGATAAGGCGGGGTAGGTGAACAAATATCGAAGGGAAGAGCTAATATTTCGTCGCGGCTGTCCGATGGATGGGCAGGTTTGGATTGAGGAAGGTGACGCCCAGCATGGCCGCACATCCGATTCCAGCGACGCACCGGATTCGCCTGCTCTGGCTCCTTCCGGATGCCGGCCTGCCAGGCTCCGACGGCGATGCTCGAATCTCATTTGAAGAACACTGCAGGGAATGCGACGGCCCGGTTGAGTTCGTCCGCGACTCCATTGAAGCTCTGTCGCGGTTCCGCACGGGGAGGTACGGGGCGCTTCTGGCGAGTTTCCCCTGCGCGGACTGGACGCCTGAAAATCTGCTCGAAGAAGCCCGGCGCGTAGGCCAGGAATTGCCTGTCGTCGTCCACGATCCATCGCTTTCTGACGACGCGGTGGCCCGGTTAGTCCGCCTTGGCGCGTTTGACGTCTGGCGCGAACAACTGGACACGGCAGTAGCGCCCCATCGCCTGGAAGCGCTTCTCGAACATGCGCGGATGCGCGACTCCGCGTGGCGCCATGCGGAGTGCACAGAGCCATGGAGGAGGAACCTGGTGGGGGAAGGCGCTGCGATCCAACGCGTGCTCGACATCATCCGCCTCATCGGCAACCGGAAGTGCACAGTGCTCATCCAGGGCGAAACCGGCACCGGAAAAGAGATGGCAGCGCGGGCGATCCATTTGGCAAGCAGCCGCGCGAGTCGCCAGATGGTGGCGGTGAACTGCAGCGCTCTGCCGGAGAACCTTCTTGAGGCGGAGTTATTCGGACATGTGAAAGGAGCGTTCACGGGAGCGGTACAGAACCGGATCGGCCGATTCGAGCAGGCACATAAAAGCACGCTCTTTCTGGACGAGATTGGCGAATTGCCGCTCGATCTACAGGCCAAACTGCTCCGGGTTTTGCAAGAGAGGGAGTTTCAACGGATCGGCAACTCGGAAACGATCAAAGTCGATGTGCGGGTGATCGCGGCCTCCAATGCCGACTTGCAGGAAAGGGTCCGCCAAGGAACGTTCCGCGAGGATCTCTTCTACCGCATCAACGTGGTGCCGATTGTTATGCCCGCTCTTCGAGAAAGGGGAAAGGACATTCAGATTCTGACGCATTTCTTCAATGAGAAGATCTGCCGTCAGGAGGACCTGCCGCTGAAGCGCATTTCGCCGGAGGCGCTCGAACGTTTATCCCGCTACAACTGGCCGGGCAATGTACGGCAATTGGAGAATGCCGTGGAGATGGCGATTGCGTTGAGCGGAACGCGAGAGGTATTGGTTCCGGGAGACTTCCCGCTGCCAACTGCCGGGCACAAGCCCACCTTATCCACAGCCCGCCCTTACATTCTGGTACCCGACGAGGGGCTTGATTTCGAGGCTACCGTCGGCCGCATCGAGTTGGGAATTCTCGAACAAGCGCTCCGCAAGACAAATGGCAACAAGAAGCTTGCGGCCGAGTTATTGCGGTTAAAGCGGACCACATTGACAGCGAAGTTAAGAAGTCTGGAGCAACAAGCGCCGCAGTGGATATGTTGAGGGCGTAACGCAAGGCGCGGGATATAATACTGCGTATCAGGATGCCTGTTGATGCGCTGGATTCGTTAATGGTTCGATGGCCGGAAGGAGAGCCTAAGCCGGAGGCGCTCTTTCAGCAGGCAGGAGTGGATGCCGTCGTGGGAAGTACCCTCCCCGAAGGCTTGCCAGCGACTGTAGACAAAGGGCTGTATCCGGGAATTCGGACCCCCGGGACCCGCGTCGACTGGGTGGAGGACGTCGGCAGCGCGAGCCGCGAGCCCTGGATCGATTCCAACGCCTGGCTGGTAAGCTGCCAGCGCGCCTTGGAGCCAGATAAGCCAGTTGTACTGGGATACCAGCCGAATCAAAACGCCGGGGTAGCGGCGGATCGTATGCTTCCGCTTGAATCGATCGAAATCGGATTGATGGAGGCTCGGGCGATGGGCGGCAACTGGATTGCTGCTCCGGATGAGCGTTTTCGCAGGCTACTCGCGGGGAACGACACTGCGGCGGTCGAGGCCTGGAAGAAGTTCGGGGTGTTCGCGGCGTGGCTCAAGGCGAACAAGAATCTGTTCGGCCATCCGATGTTTGCGACGATCACCGCCCTGGTCGATCAAGGGATGTCGCAGGAGTACGCGAACCTGCTGTTCCGGCGTGGGGCGTCGCCGAAGTTGGTACGGGCGGCGGACGTGCCTGCGCCCTCGGCTGAATGTTTGTGCATGGTGGCGGCCGGGATCAAGACGCCGGACGCCGCGCTTCAAACCAAACTGCTCGCACATGCTCGTGCGGGTGCTTTCCTCGTTGTGGATGCACGGGGAGAAAACGCCTGGTGGCGGCAAACGGAAATGAGACCGGCGAAGGAACAAGCCGACCGAACCTTCTTTTCGCTCGGCAAGGGAACCGTTGTCGCCTACACGAAAGCTATCGCCAATCCTAGCGAGTTTGCGCTGGACGTAATCGATCTGGTGACATATCGCAACCGGCCGATTCGTGCTTGGGGCGCGGGAACTGTGGTGTATACAGCTTCGCGGCGCGGGACGGAGGCTTTGGCGACAATGATGAACTACGGGCGTTCCAAGATGTACGACGTACAACTTAGAATCCGCGGACGCTACAAGGCCGCAGTCCTGCATACGCCTGAGGGGGCCGCAAAGACGTTGGAGGCTCGGGGCCGGGAGGCGATGACCGAAGTATTCCTGCCGGAGTTAGGGCGCATGGGCGTGGTGGTGTTTAGTTAGGGTCGCCTTCAGCTAAACTGAAGACACAGGAGCTTGGACTAACTTATGCTGAGCCGTCGAAACTTTCTCATGTCTGGTGCGGCTTTGCCGCTCGGCGCCGGGTCGATTGGCGCTGCGTCTCTCGCAGCGGCGCCACGCTTGTCGAAGTCCTATTTTGGCGTGCATCCGTTTGTAGAGGCGAACCCCAAGGCCGTGTTCATCATGCGGACGAAGGTGGCGCACAAGTTCGACAACGAAGCCAAGCTCAACGAAGGTTTGCGGTTCGCCCGCGAAGTTCTGGTTCCAATGGATGCGGCGCCTGGCGTCCCCGTATCGCACCGCGTGATTCTCAAACCCAATTGCACGAACGTGCGCAGCCGGAACCGGCCGCACGAAGAGAACTGGGGCACGGGAACCGACCCACAATTTTACGAAGGCATCATCATGGGGTTGAAGGAGCTTGGGCTGAAGAAGTTCCACTTCCTCGAAGCGAACAATTTCCAGGCCTGGAACTATCGCGGCATGGCCGATATCAACGACCGGCACGGGGTCATTTGCAACGAGCCGGACCGCCGCGAACGCAATTTCCTGGAAAGCTACGAAATGACCTGGACGAAGGTGCCTGAACCCGTCGTCTACACGACTATTCCGCACTACGCGCCGCTGGGCGAGCCTGACACGTGGCTGATCAATATCGCCAAGTGGAAATCGCATGGCATGTGCATGACGCTGGCGACGAAAAACGAGCAGGGCATGGTGGTAAAGCCGTACGTGAGGTTCTGCCCCGGCTGGCGCATGGTGACCGGCGTGCCGGAGCATATGAAGCCGAACATTCACCCCAACGTCGAGCGCGTGGTGAACAAATTCTTCGAAGGGCACGTCTCCAAAGGCTATCCGCGCTATCAGAGCAAGGCCGAACTGGCCCCAATGAACCATGAGATCTGGGCGCACAAGACGCTCGATCATTACCAAACGACGAAGCCGGGCCTGGCGATCATCGAAGGTATCTATGGGCGCGACGGCAACGGCTTCGGCATCGGCAACGACTACATGACGAATCTGGTCATGTTCTCCAAGGACAAGCTGCGGCTGGACATGGTAGGCATGTGGCTGGGCGGGCATGAACCTGGCAACGTCAACCTGTTCCGCATTGCCAAGGAACGCGGCTTCGCCGACACTTTCAATCCGCATGAAGTTCCGGTATACGAGTGGTCCGATGGCAAGCCCTCGCGGCGGCAGTTGACCGATTTCGAGCGCACGCCGTTGAAGACCTACTACCTCCAGATGGACGGCGAGCCCGAGTATCACCTGGTGAACGATCCGATTGACTACGACAAGGCGCGGGCCTAGGGCCTGTTCGCCGGGCATCAATGATCCACATTATTGGCGGCGGTCTTGCGGGCTGCGAAGCGGCTTGGCAGATTTCGCGTGCGGGAGCGAAGGCCACTCTTTATGAGATGCGCCCTCAGCGCACGACGCCCGCGCATAAAACCGCTCATCTCGCCGAACTGGTTTGTTCCAACTCACTGAAGAGCGAGTCTGAGAATTCCGCTCCGTGGCTTTTGAAAGAAGAGCTGCGGCGGATGGATTCGCTGCTGCTGAAGGTGGCGGCGAAGGTGCGCGTTCCCGCTGGCCATGCGTTGACGGTTGACCGCGAGTCGTTTGCGGCCGAGGTCACACAAGCCGTTGAGCGCTTGCCGGGCATCGAGATTCGGTGCGAGGAGTTGACTCATCTGCCTAACGACGGGGTAACGATCATTGCCACCGGACCGCTCACCAGCGATGCGCTGGCAATGGAGATTGCCCGGCTCACGGGCACCGAGCGGCTGTTTTTCTACGATTCAATTTCGCCGATTGTCGAGGCCGACTCGGTCGACATGGCTGTCGCGTTTCGTGCGTCGCGCTACGGGAAATCCATCGACGCATCGGACGATTACATCAACTGCCCGTTCACCAAGGAAGCATACGAGCGGTTCCTCGAAGCGTTGCTGGAAGCACAGAGCCACACGCCGCATATCCCCGACGACGTGCCGTACTTTGAAGCGTGCCTGCCCATTGAAGAGATCGCCCGGCGTGGGCGCGATACACTGCGCTTCGGGCCGATGAAGCCCGTCGGACTGACCGATCCGCGGACGGGGCGGTGGCCCTATGCGGCTGTGCAGTTGAGGCAAGAGAATCTGCGCGCCGATAGTTACAACCTGGTGGGGTTCCAGAACTACCTTCGTTATCCCGATCAGAAGCGGGTGTTCCGCCTGATCCCTGGCCTTGAGAAGGCCGAGTTCGTGCGATACGGGCAGATTCACCGCAACACCTACATCAACGCCCCGGCCGTGCTGTTGCCCACTTTGCAAATGCGGCGCGAACCACGCGTGTTGTTCGCCGGGCAGATCGCGGGCATCGAAGGCTATGTGGAATCGATTGCCACGGGCTTGCTCGCGGGCCGCCATGCTGTTGCGGTCGAACAAGGCGAGGAGGTACGCGCGATGCCGGGTGCAACGGCGCTGGGTTCGCTCTGCCGCTATGTGTCGGGCGCCGATCCCCGGAACTATCAACCGGCGAACATCACGTTCGATCTGCTTCCGCAATTGGAAGAAGAGACCAAGAAGCGGCTAAAGCATGACAAGCGCGCGCGCCACGCCGAAGTTTGCAAACGGGCCCTGGAGGCACTCGATGAGTATCTCGCTGTCGCCGCTCAGTGAGCGCTTCCTCGACGAGATGCGGCGCGAGAATGCGTCGGCGCACACGCTACGCAATTATGGCGTGGACCTGCGCGAGTTCTGTGCGTTCTTTGAAGGCGGCGGCGAACCGGACCTGACGGCACTGCGGCAGTGGCTGTCATCGCTCTATGAGCGGGGGTTGGCCGTGCCTTCGATCCGGCGCAAGCTGGCCTCGGTGCGCTCGTTCTACCAATACTTGATGCGCGAGGGCGCGGTGACGGCGAATCCGGCGAAGCTGCTCAGCACGCCCAAGATGCCGAAGCGTTTGCCGGAGGTACCGGGTGCTGAGAAAACCAACCGCTTACTCGACGACGTGGCGGCGGATAAGCTCGAACGCCCATTTCCCGAACGCGACCGCGCGGTGTTCGAAATTCTCTACGGCTGCGGGCTGCGGGTAAGCGAATTGGCTGGATTGGACCTGATGGACATCGATCGCGCCGAGCGCGTGATTCGTGTCCGCGGGAAGGGGCGCAAGGAGCGCATGGTACCGTTTGGCGCGAAAGCGGCCGAGGCGCTGTCGCATTGGTTGGAAGTGAGGCGCGCGAAACCGGGCGAGCAGGCCGTGTTTGTGAACCATCGCGGCGGACGGCTCTCGGATCGCAGCATGAGGTCGCTCGTGAAGCTCTATTCGATGCTGCTGGCGGGCGATTCGAGCCTGCATCCGCATGCTCTGCGGCACGCATTTGCGACTCATCTATTGGCCGATGGCGCGGACCTGAGGAGCATCCAGGAATTGCTGGGACACTCGCAGCTTTCCACGACGCAACGCTACACACAAGTGGCGCTGACGGATTTGATGAGGGTGTACGACGCCGCACACCCTCGCGGTACGAAGAGTAAAAGCTAGAACCTCAAGTAAGCGCCGAGTTGGAGCAGCCTGCGGCCGAACAAGTTAGTCGGGAGTTTGCCGAAGGTCGTGCTGGTAACCACCTGATCGGGTGTGGTGATACCAAAGTCGAAGGTCGGGTGGTTGAAGGTGTTGTATGCCTCAGCGCGAATCTCGAGCGAAACGCGCTCAGTGATGCTCGTGCGCTTCTGAAGTCCCATATCGATGGTCCAGGCGGAGGGACCTGAGAACATGCGGCGTTGCAGCGAGCCGATCTCGCCCGCGCCGGGTTGGAAAAAGATCTGGCCGGAGAAAGGAGCCGCCCCGTCGGCCTGAACGGCGCGGCTGTCCGGCCCAATAGCGCTGGCGGCGACCATATAGGGACCCGTACCGCTCATGCGAAAGCTCATGATTTCGTCCAACTGAGCCTTCGTCTGGGTCGTAATCGCAGTATTGCCGGTGGATCGTCCGCCGCGGTTGAGCGTGCCGCGTCCGCTCGTCACAGAGAACGGCGTGCCGCTTTGATGAGTGTAATTTCCCGAAAGGCTCCAGCCACCGACGATCTTGTCCAGAATGCCTTCGGCGGCGAAAAGCTTGCCCTTGCCCATCGGCAGGTCGTAAACAAAATTGAACTTGAACTGATGTGTCAGGTCGTAAGGAGCGCGGGCGCGTTCGATGGCGCCGTTGGCGATATCGAGAAACGGCTCAAAGCGCGTTTGCGTGTCGCCAAGCGTGTCGGTGAGGACCTTCGAGTAAACATAATTGCCCTGGAAGAAGAGGCCCGAACTAACCTGGCGCCTTACTTCGAGCTGCAGCGAGTTATAGGTCGAATTCGAGTAGTTGGTCATCACGTTCGTGCCGAGCGCATTCCGGTTGCGGTAGAACTGCACGTTTCCATTCAGCCGGTTGATGACATAGGTGTTGGCCAACTCGCCCACGGCATTCTGCCGGATGAGGTTGACGATCGTTGCATTGGTCAGCAGGCCTTGGCTGCCAAGCTGGTCAAAGACGGGAAGCCGCTGGCTGCCCGGGATGGCCGGGTTGTAGGCGGGAAGGAACTGGCCGGTTGCGGCAAGAGCAAGGTTGCCATTGTTGTAGGCGCGCTTGAAATCGTCCAGGAATCCGTTTTCCCTGATCATTACCTGGTTGTAGTCGAAGGCCCGGTACATCTTGGTGGCGTGATTGCCGACATAGCGGCCCTCGAAAATGAATCCTCTGAACTCCTGCTGAATACCGATCGAGTACTGCTGGACATACGGCGTCACAAGACCCGGTTCCGGTAGTCCAAGGGCGGCCTGGCTGTCCACGGCGTTGTTGTCGGCAAAGGTACGCGGGACTTTGAAGGCGGGTGTGGGGACGGCGGGAACACCGCTGGCTCGAGCGGTGAGACCCGAACGTGTCACAGTCGTGGACAATCCGGAGTTCGTGCCGACATTGTTGTCGAGCGAGCGGATCATCTCGTCGTTGACGAAGCTGATGGTGTAACCCATGCGCAAGGAAGTCTTGCCGTTGCCAAAGATGTCCCAGGCCAGGCCGACATTCGGACCGAAGTTGTTGCGGTCGGGGTTATACCAGCGGCGGCCCGCGGACTTACCGGCAAAGTCGAGCGTGCCTTCGGGGTTCAGCATCGTTTCGATCACGTTTCCGCGAAGTGCCGGCAAGAGATAGAGCGAATCGCGTTCGTCAACCGGCGACCAATAATCCCAGCGCACACCAAGGTTCAATGTCAGGCCTGGGCGGACCTTCCAGTTGTCCTGAAGGTAGAGGGCATGGTTGTCGAGAATGAAGTTGCGGCGGTTCTCCTGCCCGGGCACGAAGCCGCTGGTGCGATCCTTGACCTCAAAGTTCTGCGTATAGCTGGTGACATAACCGGCAAGAGACGCCAGGAGATTGTTGGCCGCGGTCAGGTCGGCGGAGCTGATGCCCGGCAGGTGCGTGTTGAGCAGGCCCGGGTTGCCGGCGCCAATACCGATGTTATAGGTGGGCAACGTGCCGCCTTCGTTGTAGTTATCGACGCGGATGCCCTGGTATTGATAGCCGAACTGGAGCTGATGGCGGCCTTTGGTGTAGCTGGCGTTGTCTTGCAGGTTGTAGGTGTCGGTGTAGCGGCCCTGGTTGCGGAAGGTATTCAGCGGATTCGAGAAAACGTAGCCGGTGATGATCTTGTCGGCAAACTTCGTGTCGCTGATGAAGGTACTCGGCGAGAGGAAGAACCCTCCACGCAGTTCATTGGTGAAGCGGGGGTTGGGGTTTGAACGCCAAGCGGCGGAGACCAGAGGACGGCTTGTGTCATTGTAAACCTGCGGCACGACGCTGTAATCGTTGGCGATGGTCGAGTCGTTGCGGTCGGTCCGTTCGCTGTTCCAGGAGTACGAGCCCGAGATGGTGTTCTTGGTGGAGTGGAGGTAATCGATTTTCGCCAACAGGTTGTCGCGCGTGGTGTTGTTACGGGCGTTGAATCGATAGCCGGCTGTGTTGCGGAGAAGGGCGCCGCTCGAATCGCCCAGATTGAAGTTGTTGATTTTATCGGGTCCGGGTACCAGTTGGAGAACTTGGGCGACATGTGGGTCGACGCTGACGCCCATGAGCTGTAGGACGTTGGCCTTCTGCACCGCCCCGCCGGCCGAATAGGTGAAGATGCCCTGGCGGGCATCGGAGGTCAGGATCGTCCGGTTCACCGACGATTGCTGGCTGAGCCGAAAGGCTTCGTAGTTGAAGTAAAAGAGCAGCTTATCCTTTTTGATCGGGCCGCCGAGGGAACCGCCACCCTGATTCTGGTTAAGGAAGGGTAGAGAAAGCCCGGACTGATTGCTGAACCAGGAATTGGCCGAGGTCGCATTGTTGCGGTTGTACCAGTAGAGCGAACCGTGATAGTTGTTCGATCCGGACGGGCTGACGAAACCAACGTGGGCCGCGCCGCCGCCGAACATGGCTCCAGGGTTCGAGGTGATGACACTTACTTCGGCAACCTGGTCTGTGAACAGCCGGTTGGGCTGAAAGTCGAGGGCGTTGGAGCGGATGAAATTGTCTTGAACGTTGATGCCGTCGTAGGTGGAGCTGGCAAACGGGGTGCGGAGGCCGTTGATGACCGTAGTCGTGCGGCCAGTGGAGCCAATTCCCGCCTGGCTTTGGATGAGGCTGATGACGCTCCGGTTCAGAATGGGTAGGCGGCGTACCTGCTCAATGGAGACGGTGTTGGATACCTCGGAGTTGGACGTTTGAACCGATTGAATGGTGCCCGTGACCTCAACGGTTTCCGTGACCGAACCCACCTCCAGCTTGATAGCGGGAAGGCTGGTTTCCTTACCCGAGTCGAGTTTCAGGCCGCGGATGACTTGCTTCTGGAACCCGGTGGATTCCGCCACAATGTCAACGGTAACTGGACGCAGACCAATGAAGGAGAATAGCCCCTCCGCAGTAGTGTTAGTTGTGCCCAGTACACCTTCGCCACCAGGTAGGCGAAGTGAAACGGTTGCCCCTGGGATTGGGGAACCGGTTGGATCCGTGACGCTGCCCGACAGGCGTGCGGTATCTTGTCCCCACACAGCGGTGGCGACAAGGGCGGAAAAGAGAGCGAGAAATAGCTTGGCTTTCATGTCATTGATCCCCCAGGTCAATTTCTCCAGGGTATCGGTAATGCAACACAGGCGCAATACTGCCGGAGATGTGGTGCCGGAGATGTTGAAGGGCAACGGTTCCTTCTCATTCGTTTCCGGCGCCGAATTCTTCGGCCACGAAACGGAAGAGCGTGATAGAAACGGCCACAAGAACTGGTCCTAAGAAAATGCCGGGGAGGCCAAATGCGGATGCACCCCCGAGCATAGCCACGAAAAGGACAAGGGCGTTCACGGGTAGTTGGGCAGTTAGGACAAGGGGGCGGACGATGTTGTCGGCCTGGGCCACGGGCAGGGCGCCCCAGACAAGCATGAAGACGCCGAGCTTCCAGG
>DASRHX010001067.1:0-5015 GCA_035650295.1 Bryobacteraceae bacterium
CAAAAAAAAGGCGCAGACCATCCTCTCGGAAGAGCGCGAACGCGTCGAGCCCTTCACCACGTCCATCCTCGACGGCATCGACATCCGCGAAACCATCCGCAACTGGCACGACGGCACCATCTACGTCCGCAACGCACAGAAGGTCGCGGGCGATGTCGGCGCCGTCGTCGTCATCTTCGATCAGGACACGGAAGGCCGCTACCACTACATGACCACTTGGCTCGGCGAACACCAGAACGAGTCCGACATGGCTTTCTACGCCACCAACCCCTTCGACCACATCGTCGGCCCCGGCATCGGCCGCGCCGAATACGGCGGCTTCTTGATGACTCGCCCTCCTCGCCGCATGTTCAACGTCTGGGAAGACCGCGACTACGACTTCGCCGAATCCAAACCCGAACGCCTCCTCATGGCCGCGCTGGATTACTCAGTCGAAAAGTATGTCGTCTACGTAGCGTCGAAGCCCCCCCGCAGCGTCTTCCGCTCCATTGCCAGCCACCTCGACCGCCGCATCCTCTACGTCCCCATCGGCCAAATGGACTCGACCAAAGTGAAGCGCCTCCGCGTCGTCCACGTCCTCGACGGCCACGACAAACGCGACATCGCGAAAGACTTCATCTGGTGAGGCTCCGCCTCCTTCCCTCACTCACAACACACGACTGTATGATGAGAGGCCATGGATGCCCTCTCTCGCAGAAGAATGCTCGCCGCCTCCATCCTCGCCTCGGCGCGCGGATGGGCTCAAGTAGCAAAGCGGCCGAACATCCTGTTCATCATGACCGACGATCACGCCGCGCAAGCCATCAGTTGCTACGGCAGCAAGATCAACAAGACGCCGCACCTCGACCGCCTCGCCAAGGAAGGCATCCGCATGGACCGCGTCTTTGCCACCAACTCGATCTGCACGCCCAGCCGCGCCACGTTGCTCACCGGCAAATACAGCCACCTAAACGGCGTGCCCGTCTTTAATCGCTTCGACGGCTCGCAGCAGACCGTGGCGAAACTGCTCCAGAGCGCGGGCTATTACACCGCCATGATCGGCAAATGGCACCTCGGCAGCGACCCGACGGGATTCGACTACTGGAACATCCTTCCCGGCCAGGGCGTCTACGTCAACCCAACCTTCTATGACAAAGACGGCTCGGAAACCTATCAAGGCTACGCGACCGACATCACCGCCGACCTCACGCTCGACGTCCTGAAGAACCGCCCCAAGGACAAGCCGTTCTTCGTCATGTCGCACCATAAAGCGCCGCACCGAGAGTGGACGCCCGATGAGAAGCACCGCAAGATGTTCGAGAACAAACGAATCCCCGAACCGGCCAACCTGCGCGACGACTACTCCGGCCGCACCGACGCCATCAAGGAACAGAAGCAGTCCGTCTTCCGCGACATGACGCGCCGCGATCTGAAACTCCAGCCGCCGCCCGGCCTCTCCGGCGAAGACCTCCGCAAGTGGAACCAGGAAAAGCCCACGGAGGTGGAAACCACCATCGACGGCGTGAAGAAGACGCTCACCGGCAAGGAACTCGAGGACTGGAAATACCAGCGCTATATGCAGGACTACCTCGCCTGCGTGCAGAGCGTCGACGACAACGTGGGCCGCGTCCTCGACTGGCTCGACGCGAACGGGCTGAAGGAGAACACGGTCGTCATCTACACCAGCGACCAGGGCTTCTTCCTCGGCGAGCACGGGATGTACGACAAGCGGTTCATGTACGAAGAGTCGCTCCGCATGCCGTTCCTCGTGAGGTGGTCCGGCACGATCAAACCGGGCAGCACCTCAAAGGCCATCGGCATCAACTGCGACTTTGCGCCGACGTTCCTCGACCTCGCCGGCCAGCCCGTGCCCTCCGACATGCAAGGCCGCAGCCTCGTGCCCGTCTGGAAAGGCAAGCCTCCCTCCGACTGGCGCCACGCCATGTATTACCGCTACTATCACGACCCCGGCGACCACAACACGCGCGCGCACTACGGCATCCGCACCGACACCCACAAGCTGATTTACTTCTGGAAGAAGGATCAGTGGGAGTGCTACGACCTGGTCGCCGACCCCGCCGAGATGCGCAACATCTACAACGACCCTAAGGCCCAGAAGACCGTCGCCGCCCTCAAGCAACAACTCGCCCAGCTAAAGAAGGAGTTCAAGGACGACGACCAGTTCGCCAACGAACAACCGAAGGAGTCGTCGTACGTGCAAGCGCCGCCGCCGAAGAAGAAGTAAGGTGCATTCGGCGAAGCTGCCGCTCATTTGTATAGACAATGTGCGCACAATCATGTAGTGTGGTTGTGTATACGAAGAGGAGCACTCACATGGCGGGAACCCAAACTCCGGACTCCACTTCTCGAGGCGAGACAATTAATATCCGCGCCAGCCGCGAACAAAAAGCTCTGATTGATCAGGCCGCCAAAGCGGTGGGCCGCAGCCGTTCGGATTTCATGCTCGATACCGTTTGCCGCGAGGCTGAGGCCGTTTTGCTAGATCGCCGCTACTTCGTGCTCTCGGAAGAAGCCTTCAAGAAATTCAACGCCATCCTGGACAGGCCGCCCAAGGATAATCCCAAGCTGCGCCGTCTTCTTTCCACGCGTGCGCCGTGGGAACAGTGAGCGGTCATCTCAAAGCGCCCGAAAAACTATCGCCGGAACACGATCTTTCCGATTTCACCTCCGGTGAACAGGCCTTGGATGACTGGCTAAGGCGGCGTGCTGCGCAAAACGAGTCCTCAGGCGCGTCGCGTACTTACGTCGTTTGCGCGGAAAAGAAGGTCGCCGGATATTACAGTCTTGCGGTTGGCGCGGCGGCCCACGCCGATGTGCCCGGACGCATCCGGCGCAACATGCCTGACCCGGTTCCCGTGATGATCCTTGGAAGGCTCGCCGTGGACAAGGCGTTTCAGGGCCAGGGCGTCGGCGTCGGTCTATTGCGCGATGCCGTCCTGCGCACCATGCAAGCGGCTGAGATCGCGGGCATCCGCGCACTCCTGGTGCATGCGATCTCTGAAGATGCGAAGCGCTTCTACGCGCGTTGCGGCTTCATACCCTCGCCCATCCATCCCATGACCTTGATGATTGCCCTCAGTGACGCGGAAAAAGAGCTCAGCCGGTTACGGCGGTAGAATCCAACAGGCACTCGACTTCTGGAGTGCTACGACCTCGTCGCCGACCCCGCCGAGATGCGCAACATCTACAGCGACCCCAAGGCGCAGAAGACCGTGGCGGCCCTCAAGCATCAACTCGCCCAACTCAAGAAAGAGTTCAGGGACGACGACCAGTTCGCGAATGAGCAGCCGAAGGAGTCGTCATACGTCCAGGCGCCGCCGCCGAAGAAGAGGTGAGGGGGCAAGTTCCCTCGCGTCGACTAAAACTGAGCCTATCTTGACTATGGAGGTAGGCGTAAACGGACAAAAGGTGTTGAACGAGATTCCGAATTTAACTTCAACGCCTCCACCTCCGAGCCCCCTACACCGACCACCGAACTGCAATCAAGATACAGGACTCATTGCGTCCTTATGCGTGATTCCCTTGACCACGGTACTGGGGCTGACAGCCACACCTGTTTATGACCAGTTCAAAACTGGTTGGATCAGCGACGTTGTGTTTGAAATTCTCGTCACTTCGATGGGGGTAGTCTTCGTGGTGTGTGCGATTGTCATCTTCTTCGGCATGGTCGCATACGTCCTGTGGATTGATCAGAAATCCTGGAAACTCGGGTGGTTGGTCGTCTTCCTACTCACATCCAGTTTTGGAGCTGCGATCTATTGCCTGGTGGTGTATAGAAAGCAACAGCCGCAATTGCAGAGGGCCTAAAGAGGGGCGGATCTGTTATGTTGCGACCGCAGATCCCAGAGAGCTTATCGGTAAAGAGCGGATTGCCGAAAGTAATATCACGGTTTCCGAAGCCTGCCTACGACCACCACTCTTCGCCAACTGCTTGCCTCGCCCCTTGCCGCACTCACAGGACCACGCCCAAATGCCCCACCAAACCTCACCCAATGCCACCCGATGCTAAACTCCTAGTCGACAACAAAGGATTTCCGATGATCATCGCCATCAACGAAGAAAATCGCAAGCTCTTCCCCCCTAGCATCCGGAAGCAGGCGGGAATTCAATTGGGCGATGAATGGGAGATCCTCGTCTCGGGCAAAGTCATCACGCTGTTTCCAAAATTGCCGGCCGACGACGATAAGCTGACATCTCAACAGCGACGTCGCATCGACAGCCGGCTCACAAATGCCTCCAAAGAAGTACAACGAGGAAAAATCATCGGTCCGTTCGACAACGCCGCTGAGATGGTCGCATCGATGAAGTCCGAACTCCGTAAACGTGCGGCTGCAAAAAGAGCCACTCGCGCTCGATGAGAATCTCTTACGCTCCTCAGGTTCTGGACTCTTGAAGAGGCCTCCGCGTCGGTTCGTCGCGCATTTTGGAAGCAAATGGTTCTGCTAGAGCAAAACCTACTCCATCCGAGCATCCACGCCAAAAAATACAGCGAAGCAAACGATATTTGGCAAGGCCGTGTGAACTGCGACTGGCGGTTCTATTTTCAAATCGTCGACGGCGTGATCGTCATCATCGATGTAATCCCTCACCCGAAATAGAGCCGGCCATACGGCTGACTCTCGCGCCTCCCCCTCCTATATAATTCCCCCAGCCATGCCTACAACACGCACCACCACTCGCCGCCAACTTCTCGCCTCGACCCTCGCCGCCGGCGCCGCCAGCCGCGCCGCTGCCGCGCCCGCAACGCCGGAACGCCCGAACATCCTCTTCATCTACACCGACGACCACTCCTACCGCACCTTGAGCTGCTACAAGGAAGCCTACCCGTGGGTGCGCACGCCAAACATCGACCGCCTTGCCGCGCAGGGCGTCCGCTTCACCGCCGCCTACAACGGAGCCTGGTGCATGCCCTCGCGCGCCACGCTGCTCACCGGCCACTACCAGCACGGCGTCGAATCCATGAGCATGCAAGGCACGTACCCGGACAGCAAGTACGATCCCAACAAGTGTCCGTT
>DASRHX010001068.1:0-4390 GCA_035650295.1 Bryobacteraceae bacterium
GTGGACAGTGGCGCCTCCTTGGGATAGAGGACATTCACCTTCGGCACGAACGGCGTTCCCTCGGCCGTGGGATTCCCTTGTTTCGTAACCTTTCTGGCCGACGATCCGGCGGGGCCTTTCAACTCGCTTCGTATCACGCGGCGAATCTGTTCGGCGGTTTCGGGAGTAAACAGGTCACCCTGCCGTGCCGATAACCGCGCTTCACGAACGGCGTTAGCCGCTGCCAGCTTGCGAGCTTCTATCAGCTGAGCGTCGTCTTTCTTTACCGGCTCGGCGAACCCTGAGACGACCTTCTCTTTTAACTTCACGTATTCCGCAAGCCGCGAGTCAAACTCTTTGCTTGGCGCAATGGGTTTCACATCGCCCGCCGTGGAAATAAGGAAGGTGGTGAGAAGTCCGATAAAAACCAAAACTTGCATCATGGCTCTCACTCCTTTTCTGTTGCTTACCGGCCAGCGGCAGTTGGCATAGATTTCCGCCGCACGGCCGTCGTTGCATACTGCGCGAGAATTTTGTCGCGCCGCAGAATTAGATTCTTCGTAATCCACGCCGCCGCTTGCGGGTCACTATACTGGCCCGTTTCGACGATGGCCGCAATATCGGAGTCCGTAAAAGCGGCGATCTTGGACGACGCCCAGGAAAGATCTTCGGGCAATCGGTTTTCAAACGCTGGATTGGGATAGTTTGGCTTCCATTTCGCCGGATCAAACGCCTCTGCCTCGAATGCACCCACCGCCGGCGACTTGGAGTGCTGGACACGCGCCCACTTAGGGACGTACGCTCCCAACGTCGCAATCTGAATGAGCGATGGCCTGAACTCGATCAAATGTTCGTGACCCTGGCGAGCGCTCTTGGCTTCATGCGTGGCACTTCCCAACGTTGCTCCGAAGTCGATCAGATGGTGGCGCACATGGCGGATCCCGCCTTCGGTCACGACCATATCCAAACTGTTTCCGCTTTTGGCATCGGTATGATTCAGCCAGGCGCTGAAGAGGTAAAGTCCTCTCAGCTCGCGCCGATGTTCGTGCGGAATTTGGTCGTTGGGGTCGTCGGCGCGGCGGCCGTGAAAGAGAAAAGGACCGACGGGTTCGCCGTCCAAGAATTTCGAAGCCATCGCGCGAATCCGGCCGTCCTTTCCTTTCCTGAGCCGCGCCAGCGCCTTCTTTAACTGGCGTGGAGCAAGGGCAGCTTGCGAGCCTTGCTTCAGCACTAGTTTTGTGGCGTCGAAATTCACGATGTAGTTTTCCGGAACATAGTAGCCGAGGGCATGGAAGAACTTGGAACTCACTACATCCGCGCCGCTGGCAAGTTCCGGAAAATCGTAAGGATCGAATTTGATTAGGAACTTACGTCCCGCGGTATCCACGATGACGAACCCGGGAGTAATTCCCTCCGTTTTCGCGGAAATGATCGTCCAATGGCCGGATTCGGAGGGCGGCGTAGAGTTCCCAGGGCCGCGTTGCAACTCGCTCCGGCTCATACGCTGTTTGGCGTGGCGATTAACGTACCAGGCCGAATCGGGCACCTCGCCATCGGGAAGGACGCCCTTGGCAGGAATCGCCTCATCTTCCGAGTGGCGCTCACCCTGATGGCCAAACGTATTCCCAAAGAATTCCTTGAACTCAGAGACAGCCTGCGGTTGGATTTTGCCAACGGATACCAGCTTAGAGGGACTGCTGTCCGGCTCGGCGGCCAGCCAACAGGGCGCGAGTAGCAGGGCCAGGGTCAGTAGTTGTCTTGAAACCGAAGCCATACCTGGCATCCTTCCCGGCCGCATCCGGTATCCACTCTCATGAACACCGACTGGCGCAAGTTGAACCTGACGCCGCCGCCATAGCTTGTCAGAAGTCCAGACAGGTTGATGTCCCGGCGGTCCGGAAAGACCTTACCCGCGTCGGTAAACAGGGCCATCTCCATGCCGGTCGAGACTTTCCATCGATATTCCGCATTGAAAAACATCGCATTGTTGTCATAGAAGCGGAAGTTCCGGAATCCGCGCAGAGTCTCCGGGCCTCCTAACGTAGGTTGCAGAAAGAACGGTACAAGGCCTCTCGATGTATCGCTGAACGTCCCGTGAGCCCGCAGCGCGATCACTCTTTGCTCGTTGAAGAACTGGACAAACTGGCGGAGATCCACGTCAAGCCTGCGAAAAGAGTAGCGGCCGAAATTTTGATCTACATAGTTGTTCAAGCGTGCGCTATAAATTCCTCCTCTCCGAGGGCTGGTCTTCTGATCCGTGTAGTCCACTTCGGCAAACGCTCCCGTGGTTGCGAATTCATTGCGGAGAGCGAAGCCGGGCACCGTCCTAGGCGGAAACTGTAATTCGATGCTTGGATACTCGGAGCTTGTGCCCGCCAAGGTGTCCGCTCGTTCGTATCCCCCGGTCAATCCTAAACGAAGAATGCGGACGGGCCGGATTCCGGAACTTAGTTCGACCTTGCTGCTCTTCAGCCTAAAGTTACTCTCGTTGCTTCGGCCGGAATTCTGGCCTTGCCCGAAATAGCGAAGTTGCGGGTAATCACGATAAGTCGCCAACGCATCCACAAATATTCGGCCACCGGCAAGCCTCGGAAGGGCCAGTTCTGCGTCGGTATGTATATACCGCCTGACCGAGATTCGACCCGAAGTGCGCAACAACACCTGACCGTCCCACGGGTCCCCAGCTCGGTATTCGATGCCTCCGGCAGGACCAGACGATAAGACTGGTGAACCTATTTTCGGCCGGAATCCATGCGCCCCACGAAGCAACTTGAGCACGGGCATTCGGCTCGCGTTATTTATCGCGCGGTCAATCGTGGGCGCTTCGTCCGTCTCCAACTGCGGCGGACGGGATTTTTCAAGAGCGGTGCCGGCATACACTCGCTCACCTTCTTCGGCCCATAACTTCATGACCACACAAAGAGATATGAGGCAAACCCTCCACATAGACGATTACGCCTCCAGGGGTGAGGGAGCAATTGGCGCTCCAAAGACGGCGAAAACACGGGTGATCAATCATTTCAGAGGGGTTAGCCCTGAACTCATGTAAAGGAAAGTCGAAGGAGGGAATTATTTACGCACGACTCTTCCCAGAGGGTGATTTTGGGTGTGAGGGCTAACACTCCGCGCATGGAGGTGCTTTGTGCGCATGCCGATGCAGGTCAAACTTCCACTTGAACCCTTCAACTCCGCGGTGCGCGACGGCTCCGCGGGGCGCCAAAATTCAAAAGATTCTCGCTGAGCTCAAACCTCAAGCCGTATTCTACGCGTCCGTGCAGTTTCGTCCCGTCATGTGCGCGAGTTAAACGACTACGGGCCGAAGTGGACCTGGATTCGCTCAGCGAATGTTCAAGAACTAAAACCAGGTTGGTGCGATGGCAGCGGTAATCGATGCCAGCAGAAATGTTCAATCGAACCTGATGCTGGTGGAAGAAGCTGGAATCTACAGATTTGTATGGCGGGGACGACGGGGCTCGAACCCGCGACCTCCGACGTGACAGGCCGGCGCTCTAACCAACTGAGCTACGTCCCCGCTAAGGGGTGGTGGGCGCGCCTAGCATTAGCGAAGCGCACTCCTCCCAAAATAGCATGGGATCCCGGATTCGTGCCACTCCACTGGCGCTGGCTGCTGGTCTGGTGGATCGTCACGGACGCGGGCGATTGGGCGGAGGCGCCGGAGGCCGAAACAAGATCACCGGAACGCGCGCCGCGGGCACTCTTGCCATTTCCTCGCTGAGCAACGGCGTCCGCGGATCGGCCTTGATGGCCGCCTGGTAATTCTCGATCGCCTGAGTCACGTACTCGCGGTTACGGCCGCCTGTCTCCATGGCCTTTTCGCTATACATGTGAGCCACCATGTAGTGGTAGTAGGCAGTGGCCTTATCGACCTTTTCATTGGCGGCAGGTGAGTTGGAATTCTCCTGCCCCCATGCGACGGTTCCCGTGGCCATAAAAATGGCCAAGACTAGCTTGAACATTCGCTCCCCCTTGTGGTGCTGAACCTTTCCAGTATATCGGCATGATCCACCAAAAAACTTGACACAATCGAAATTTATTTCGCGCAGTTTCGGTAACAGCAGGATCAGGAGGAACATGCGACCGGTCTCCCTGTTTTTGGCCGCCTCTCTGCTTCAGGCGCTCCCCTTGACGCAGCAATTTGGCACGTTTCTCGGCGGCAGCACGGCCGACCTCGCACAATATGTCCGCGCCGATTCCCAAGGCAACATCGTAGTTGCCGGTCTCACCGGCGTGGGCGGCATTCCCGTGGTCAACGCGACACCCGTCGGTCCGTCCCGCGCCGACCGGCTCTTCGTCGCCAAGTTTTCGCCGCAAGGCCAATTGCTATGGTCGAACTACTACGGCGGAAACAACCGCGAATTCCTGCACACTCTCGCCGTTGACTCGAACGGCA
>DASRHX010001069.1:0-3595 GCA_035650295.1 Bryobacteraceae bacterium
CAGTCTTTTCTTCTTTGGAAACTACGAGGGCTTCCGCCAGCGGCTCGGCGTGATCCAAAGGGGAATCTATCCGAATCAGACACAGCTTCGCGGCGACTTCACTGCCTATCCCACCATCCACGATCCACTGACGTTCAACGCGGCCACCAATACCCGCACGCCGTTTGCCGGAAACCGGATCCCGGACAGCCGTGTCAACCGTATCACGCGCAACTTCTTCCCCTACATACCGGTAGTCAATGGGCCGGTGGTGAATGGCGCCAACCTGGAAGGCACTCCGGTACAGAGCCTCGACGATGATCAGTTGAACCTCCGCGGAGACTGGATCGCTAGCGACAAGCATTCTCTGTTTGGCCGATTCAGTTGGCAGAAGGCTCCCCTATCGCCGGCCGCTCTAGCGCCTCTTGCGGGCCGTCAGGTGGATACCAAGGGAGTCTCGGCGGTTGCGCAGCTCACTTCCTCGCTCACGCCCTCGCTCGTGAACGTGTTCCGCGTCGCCTATGGCTACATGAATCTGTTCGGGAAGCAAGTATCGGTCGACAGGGACATCGCCGGCGAAATCGGCATTACGGGTATTTCGACCGCCACGCTGAACTGGGGCGTTCCGGTCGTGGGCTGGCAGGGCTACAGCGGCATCGGTAGTGACGGGCTCACCCAAGGCAATGTCCTGCACAATTATCAGTTCAGCAATGCCACTACATGGGTCAAATCCGGCCACACGATGAAGTTCGGTTACGAGATCCGGCAGTCGCGCTTCTTGCTCGACAGCGACAACGGTCCACGTGGCAACTTCACCTTCAACGCTAGCTATACGGCAGCGCTCGACGCCGCCACGGGAAATCCGGTGGCCCGAACCGGAGACGGCGTGGCCGATTTCCTGCTCGGCTTCCCCACCAACATGAGTGGCGCCGTAGGCACGTCCCTAACGCACTTCCAATTCCATACGCACAATCTGTTTTTCCAAGACGATTGGAAAGTAACCCGCGAATTCACGCTGAACTATGGCCTCCGCTACGAGTTCGTGGGGCCCGCGGAAGCGATTAAGCAGGATCTGGGCAACGTCTACGGCTTCGATTTCCGAACCGGCAAACAACTGTTTCCGACCCTGGGCCAAATCCGGAAGTCGATCGTCTCGCCGGACTACAAGAATTTCGCGCCTCGCCTCGGCTTTGCCTACAACCCGAAATGGATGCCTTCGCTCGCCATCCGTGCCGGCGCCGGGATCTACTTCGACCAGACGCAGATGAATGAAGTTCAGTTCGTCACCAACGGACCGCCCGCCTACACGCAGCAGAACCGCAATTCCACCGGCCGCGGCCTTCCCGAGTTCGAGTTCGGCCGAAACACGCTACCCGTGGTGGTCATTCCGCCGATAGATGCAAACTACATCACGCCCGCCGGAACCAATCTCTTCGCAACTGAATTGGATGGCCGTAAGCCTCGGGTTTACATGTGGACGATGTCGATCCAAAAGTCGTTCGGCGGCAACTGGGTGGCCGAAGCTGCCTACGTGGGCTCGCAGGGCCGGCGCCTCTCCAAGCGGTACAACGCATACGCCAACGTGACGCCTGGCGTGCTCTACTCCGTGACGCCGGGCGTCGCCACGCAGTATCCGCAACTGAGCGGAATGCTGTACTCATCGCAGGCCGGCTGGTCGGAGTTCCACGCGCTGAACCTGAAGCTCGAGCGGCGCTTTAACAACGGATTTCAGCTTCTAATGGCGCATTCGTTCATGAAGTCGATTGACACGGACTCAGCGGGCTCCTGGGGCAGTCCGAACCTGAACCCGGCCAATTTCGAACTCGACAAGGGCGTGTCTGACTTCAACATCTCGCAGCGCTGGGTGACGAGCCTCGTCTACGAGCTGCCATTTGGCAAGGGCAAACGGTTCCTAAACAGCTCGAGCAAGGCGGCCGACCTCGTGATCGGCGGATGGCAGTTGAACGGCATCGCGTCCTGGCAGGCGGGTGTGCCTCGCATTATCAGCGCTCCCAACAACACGACGTTGGCCTTCGTTTCGCAACGGGCCGATTTCACCGGTACCGGAATGTATTCCTCCTTCGGCGGCATCACGCCGCGCGAAGATTTCGGCGGGAATAACCACCGGAGGTTCTGGATCAACCCAGCGGCCTTCGCGCCGACGGCTCCGCTGCGATTCGGCACGTCGGGCAGAAACATCCTCTACGGTCCTTCCTGGACGAATGTCGATCTTTCTGCATTCAAGAACTTCAACATCACCGAGAGCAAAGTGCTCCAGTTCCGCGCCGAGGCGTTTAACGCGTTCAACAACGTGCAGTTCAATCCGCCGGATCAGAACGTCGTGAGCCCAAACTTCGGCACTCTGCAAAACGCACAGCGCCCGCGCGTGATGCAGGTGGCCTTGCGATTCACGTTTTGATGAACTACCAGACGTTGATCGCGAGAACTTTCGGAGGCCCGGCGGTCCCGGACATCACTTGCGTTGAAAGGACGACCTGCAGGTTTTTGCGCGGCCAGTCGGCAGGGGCGTCACGCAAGGCGTCGGCAAAGTAGCCGGGATTAGTCAGGAACTCACCGGCCGCCTGCGTGCCGAAGTGCGTGATACCCGCGGCGATTACGACTGTCTGCTCGGTTACCGGGTTGAACACGCGGGAAACAAGCGCGTAGTCGAGGGGAATTTTCTGTTGCGGCCAGGAGTTATGAATCTTCCAATCGACGCGCTTGGGCTGCTGGCGGTCACGGACGACCATGCCGCCGTTGTCGCGGTCGACATCGAAGTAGTAGCGCGCACTGCCGGTGAGGCTGAGCGTCCAATCGTTGCTGAACGCTCCTATGAGCACAAGAGGCCGTCGGCGCAAGTCGGTGAGCGACACCAACCGCCCGCCGCGCAGGGTGGTGCCTCGTCCCATGCGGGCAAACATCGCCGACAGGTTCGCGAAGGCCTGGACGTCGTGGACGCTGAACATACGATCCCACGCGGGCACGACATCCTCAACCGGAACTGATTTGAGCGAGGGCGGGCGCACGCCGACTTCAGTACGGTGTTCGAACCAGCGGTCGAGTTCGGCTTGCACGCTCGTGTTGAAGAAGTAGGCTTTGGGCTGGCCCAGACAGACGAGAACGGGCCCATCGGGCACGAGCACGGGCGCCCAAAATTGGTCGAGGGCGGACTTCTTCGCAGGGACGAGGAGCGCCACCGCCACCGAGGCGGCAACCACGGCCGGCGCGACTATCCATTTCCAATGGCGAGCGATCCAAGCGGGTCTGGCCGAGATCGCGGACTGCGGCATCTCCACCGCCACCGCCGTCACGACATCGGCAGGCTCTTCGGGGCGGTGCGCGACAGGATGAAATTCGGGTACATAGGAGCCGGCGGGCAGCGTGATGCGCGGTTCAAGCTCATGTCCCTCTTCCAGGTAATACTGCGCGAGCCGCTTTCTTACCTCGCCTGCGGCGATGCGAACGACCGGGTCATCATTGGTGTCATAGCTCGGGTCGCGCTCGAATACGGCGACGCCCAGGCTGCGCTCGCGAAGGCATTCGAAATCGTTGTTACTGGCATGTTCCACGACGAAGTGCAGGAAAAGGGAGCAGCGCTTGGTGGTGCGGAAATGAG
>DASRHX010001070.1:0-2361 GCA_035650295.1 Bryobacteraceae bacterium
TCGCATGTCCCGCCGTGCCGCATCTGATCTTCGCACTGCTTGCGCGCCCCATACACGGCATGCAAAATCCACGACATCAGAAAGAGGAGCAGGAGCGCCGTCGAAAGCGAATGCGCGTAGAGCCGCATGATGAATCCACCGCGCTTCACCGGCCAGGGGGCGTTGGGATCGTTGCGGTGCTTTCGCGGATCCTCATCCACCTCCACGAACTTCTTGTCAAGCGGTCTCGATTCTGATGAGCCCTTCTGACGCAGGTGGATGGTCAGAATCACATACAACGCCATCTGCAGGAACTCGCTCTCCCAGTTCTCAAATAGTGCTTCGAGCGAATCGCCGCTGAAGACGTATTGCGAGAGCGGGACCTCGGGACTTCCGTGTTCTTTGCGCGCCTCGTTATAAACGCGATGGCCGGCGAGAACCTGGCCGGCGAGCGAGAACAGGAAGAGCGTCAGGACAACGAGGCTTAATCCATTTTCATAGAGAAATGTTCGTAACGGTGACCGGGCCATTGCGCCAGTCGTTAGACGCATTCGTCAGAAAATGTTTTCGCGGATTGCGGCGATGTACTCAGGCGCGGTCCCGCAGCACCCGCCAACGATTCCGGCTCCCGCCGCAACCAACTCCCTGATCTGCGACGCGAACTCGCGGGCGCTAACGATTTGTCTGGTCCCGGCGCTGGGCTTCATCCATAAAGGCAGGTCGCATGACGCGGCGAACCGGGCGCAGATTGCTGGGAACTCGTCGATCTCGCCGCCGCAGTTCGCTCCCACGGCGTCGGCGCCGGCGTCCCGCATGGCGGACACAGTCTCCTCGGGAGTAAGGGTGCCAACAAATGCGAACGACACGATCACGGGCAGCCCGGTCCGTTTCGCGGCGGATAACGCGATGCGTGCCTCTGTCAAATCCGTGAAAGTCTCGAGCAGCAGCGCATCCGCGCCGGCTGCAGCCAGCGCCTCGGCCTGCGCCAGAAGCGCGACCTCATCGCCGCAAGGTCCGATAGAAGCAATTACCTTCGCCGCGCCGGCAGCCGCGCGTTTCGATATCGCCACGCCGGCCGCATTCAATTCCGCGACGCGGTCTTCCAGGCAGTGGGCGGCAAGACTGACGGCGTTCGCTTGAAACGTATTGGTGAGGATAATCCGGCTGCCCGCCTCCACGTAGCTGCGGGCGACCGCCTCCACTCGGTCCGGATGCGTCAGATTCCAGGCATCGGCGCACTCGCCCGGCGCCAGCCCCAGCCGCTGCAACTCAGTTCCCCAAGCGCCGTCGGCTAATAGCGGTCCATGCTCGAGCCAGCGGCGGACCGGGTTCACCACTCGGCGACTGACCCGTCCTCGTGAAACACGCGCGCCATCGGGCGTGTCCCGCCGAACGGATACTTGGCGAGCGCCTTCTCGTCCATTTCAAACCCGAGCCCCGGCTTCTCCGGCAGTGGAAATCGTCCATTGACCATGCGCATCGCCGGAAATCCCAGCCACTCTTCCCACACCTTTTCTTTCATCGCCGGCGCCACGCCGCTACAGATCTCCTGCACCAGGAAGTTCGGAGTCGCCGCGTCGACGTGGACTGTCGCGAGCCCGCCGATCGGACCTTCGCACGCATGCGGCGCCATCGAGATGCCGGACAGAGCCGCCATCTGCCCTACCTTCCACAGTGCGGTGATGCCGCCCACATGGTTGATGTCCGTCTGGAGAATATCGATCACGCCCATCTCGATCAACTCGCGGCAGCCGTAGTGAGCCACCAGCCGCTCGCCTGTGGCGATGGGAGTCGTCGATCTTGCCGCGATGCGGGCCATGGCTGCCACGTTCTCCGGCGGGCACGGCTCCTCGATGAACAGCAGGTTCAGCGGCTCCACTTCTTTCACCAGAATCGCCGCCACGCTCGGGCTTGTTTTTGCGTGGAAGTCGATGCCGATATCGATCTCCGGCCCCAGGCTCTCGCGCAGAAGCTGCATCCCTTTCACGGCGCGATCGATCTTCGCATGCGTTTCGATCCATTCGTAGTAGCCGGGGATGCCGGTTTTGAAACACGAGACGCCCAACTGAATTGCCGTCCCGCGCAGCTTCTGAAGCGCCTCGCGCGATCCCGCATTGGCATGGTAGTAGCCGCGCACGCCCCGCGCATCGAACGGTCCCCCCAGCAGTTGATACACGGGCAGGCCGAGCACCTTGCCGCGAATGTCCCACAGCGCCTGATCGATTCCCGAGATGGCCGAGCCCATTACCGGTCCCGCGCGATAAAAGCTGTGGACATACATCGACTGCCAGTGATGCTCCACCTGCATCGGATCGCTGCCGATCACGAAGTCGCGAAAGTCGTTGACGCACGCCATCACCGCGCCGGCTTTGCCTTCGAGCG
>DASRHX010001071.1:0-6824 GCA_035650295.1 Bryobacteraceae bacterium
GAGCGTTTACGTCTTCGCGCTTGGTGAGGTATGCCCAGAGAAGTTTTGCCCGGTTCCAGGCTCGCATGGGTAGCTTCCCTATTCTATCTGGCAACGCGTCTCTAGCAGTTGTGCGCGTCGTCCTCGATGAGCGGTCTACAATAACCAGGGTGGCTTGGAACGGAACGGGATGCGAATTACCTTAACCGGAGCCTCAGGCTTCATCGGCAGCCGTCTCGTGACTCAGCTCGATGCCCGTGGCCACCAGCTCCATCTGCTCGGCCGCGCTCCGAAGAAGGGCATGCTCGCTGCCGCCCGCTTCTCCATCTGGGACGCCGCCACCACCGAACCGCCGCTGGAATCGCTCGAAGGTGTTGACGCGGTCGTCCACCTCGCGGGCGAGCCCATCGCGCAGCGGTGGACCGCCGAAGTGAAGCGCCGCATCCTCTCCAGCCGCGTTGATTCCACAAACCTCCTCGTCTCGGCGCTCGCCAAAGTACAGCAGCGTCCGAAGGTCTTTGTTTGCTCCTCCGCCATTGGCTACTACGGTGACCGCGGCGACGAGAACCTCACAGAATCCTCCAAACCCGGTTCAGGATTTCTGCCCGATGTGTGCGTGCAGTGGGAACAATCTGCCGCTCGCGGGCGCGACCAGGGCCTCCGCGTCCTCTCCATGCGCACCGGCGTCGTCTTGCATCCCAGCGGCGGCGCGCTCGAACAAATGTTGCCTCTGTTCAAATGGGGCGTTGGAGGCAGAATCGGATCGGGCGAACAGTGGATGAGCTGGATTCACATCAATGACATGATCCGTCTTTTCGTGCATGCCATCGAAACTCCCGCCCTCGATTCACCTTTGAATGCCGCCGCGCCTAACGCAGTCCGCAACTCCGAGTTCACGGAGTTGCTTGGCCGCACTCTGCGCCGCCCAGCCATGATCCCCGTGCCTGAGTTCGCCATACGGCTCCTGTTCGGCGAGATGGCCAGCGTGGTCACCTCGAGCCAACGCGTACTGCCCGAAGCTACGCTCAAGAGTGGGTTCGTTTTTGAGCACGACAGCCTTGGCCCTGCGCTCATGAACCTGCTCGGCGAAAAACGGGCAGAATAGACGTGATGCGTTTCGCCTTGTTACTTTGCCTCACTATCCCCCTGCCCGCACAGCGCCCCGCCGCTGATCCCCCCTCCTTTCCGCTTTGGAAGGACGGAGCACCCGGCGCCCTCGGCACTACCGACAAGGACATTCCCACGCTCACGCCCTGGTTCGCCCCGCCCGAGCGTGCCAACGGCGCGGCTGTCCTTGTCTGCCCCGGCGGCGGCTACGGCGGACTCGCCATCGACCACGAAGGCAAGCAGATTGCCCAGTGGCTCAATTCGCTTGGCATCTCCGCCTTCGTTCTCAAGTACCGCCTTGGGCCGGCGTATCACCACCCCATCGAAATCGGCGATGCCGCCCGCGCCATGCGCACGGTCCGCGCCCGCGCCGCCGAGTTCCGCGTCGATCCCAACCGCATTGGCATCTGGGGCTTCTCCGCCGGGGGCCACTTGGCTTCCTCGCTCTCCACCCACTGGGACCGCGGCGACGCCTCCGCCAAAGAAGCCATCGAGCGCGCCTCGTCCCGCCCCGACTTCGCCATCCTCTCCTACCCGGTCATCACCTTCACCGAACCCTGGACCCACCAGGGCTCCAAGCGCAACCTGCTCGGCGAAAACCCCGACCGCTCTCTCTCCGCCTGGCTCTCCAGCGAACAGCAGGTAACCCCCGAAACGCCGCCGACCTTCCTTTTCCACACCAACGCCGACACAGGGGTACCGCCCGAGAACAGCGTCTACTATTACCTCGCCCTTCGCGGCTCCGGCGTCCCCGCCGAACTGCATATCTATGAAAAAGGACCGCATGGTGTGGGGCTGGGTTGGTCCGACGCCACACTCTCCACTTGGCCCGCACGCTTGGCCGACTGGCTGCGCACGAGGTCCATCATCCGCTAGACTTGTGGACATCTGTTTGTAACACTGGGGCAACGTCGCTTACATATCCGTGTGCGATACTCCGGGTGTCACTTCAGGAGGTCTAACCCACATGAAATCACTCACGCGCTACGTGTGCGCTTTGGCGTTGGCAACGTTGCCAACGTTTGCACAATTTGAAACCGCCACCGTGCTCGGCACGGTTCGCGACTCCACTCAATCCATCGTCTCCGATGTAAAAGTGACGCTGGAGAATATCCAGACTGGTGTTGCCGTCACCAAGAACACCGACAGCAACGGCAACTTCGAAATCCCCAACGTCCGTATCGGCCAGTACAAGGTGACCGCCGAAAAGCAGGGCTTCTCCCGCGCCGTCTCAGAAGAGTTTACCGTCACCGTCAACGCCCGCCAGCGCGTCGACCTCGTCCTGCAAGTCGGCCAGGTGGCAGAGAGTATCACTGTCTCCGGCGCCGTCGCTCAACTGGAAACGGATTCAAGCGACCGCGGCCAAGTGATCGGATCGCAGCAGATTGTCAACCTCCCGCTCAACGGCCGTTCCTATGCCGACCTCGCACTACTCGCCCCTGGCGTGCGCAAATCGGCAATCTCCACCTCTCGCGACGCTTCGTTCAACGTGAATGGCCTACGCAGCTCTCTTAATAACTTCGTCGTCGATGGCGTCGATAACAACTCTTACGGCACTTCCAACCAGGGCTTTTCCAATCAGGTGGTCCAGCTCTCACCCGACGCCGTGGCGGAGTTCAAGGTCCAGACCAACAACTACTCGGCTGAGTTCGGGCGCGCCGGCGGCGCGGTCATCAACGCCAGCATTCGCAGCGGAACGAACCAGTTCCACGGGGCCGCGTGGGAATACCTGCGCAACACCAAACTGAACGCCGTCGGATTCTTCAAGCCGCTGGAAAACCGCAAGCCCACGCTCGTTCAGAACCAGTTCGGCGCGGCCTTCGGCGGGCCGATCAAGCGCGACAAGCTGTTCTTCTTCGCCGACTATGAGGGCTACCGCCGCGTCACCAATCAGCTCACGCTCTCCACGCTCCCCACTTTGGAACAGCGGAACGGCAACATCGGACTCCCCGTCCGCAATCCTGTCACCGGACGCGAGTACCTCAACGGCATCATTCCCCAGAGCGACATCACGCCCTTCGCCCGCAAGGTTCTGGGCGAACTGCCCCCTCCAAACCGGACGGGCACGGCCACTGGCGCGGACAATTTCGAATCGCTCCCCCGCCGCTCCGACACCAACGACAAGGGCGACATCAAAGTCGACTACTATGCGGGCTCGAAATGGACGATGTTCGGCCGCTACAGCCATCGCTTGATGAACAACTTCGAACCGCCAGCCATTCCCGGCCCCTCCGGCGGCAACGCAAACGGCAATGTGCGCGTGCGTAACTATCAAATCGCCGGCGGCGCCACTTGGACCATGGACGCCAAGTCCGTGATGGAATTCCGCGTAGGTGTCGGCGAAACCGAGGGCGGCAAATTTCCCGTCTTCATCGGGCAGCCCCCGGCTAGCGTCACCTATGGCATTACCGGATTGCCCGAAGATCCGCGCTTCGCCGGCGGCCTCTACGCCCAAAGCGTCGGCGGCTATCCGCAGTTCGGCCAGCAGTCCTCCAATCCGCAGTTCCAGAATCCCTTCGTCATCAACCCGAAGGTCAACTGGACACGCATGCAGGGCCGCCATTCCATCAAAGCAGGTTGGGAATACCAAGCCATTAATACCGAGATCGACGACTTCAATCCCAAGTATGGCCAGGACACTTACGGCAGCCGCTTCAGCGCCCCGACCGCGTCGACCAACAATCTCTATAACCTCGCCGACTTCATGTTCGGCCTACGCAGCAACTACGCGCTGAGCAACGCCGTTATCGTGAACCTGCGCCAGCGGATGAACTTCTTCTACTTGCATGACGACTTCAAGGTGACTCCCAAGCTCACGCTGAACATGGGGCTCCGTTATGAGTACGCCACCCCGCAGTGGGAGAGCAAGAACATCCTGTCCAACTTCGATCCGGTAGCCCAGCGGCTGATTCAGGCCAAGGATGGCTCGGTATACGACCGGACGCTGATCAACCCGGACCGCAACAACTTCGCCCCGCGTTTCGGAATGGCGTATACGCTGACACCGAAGACCGTCATCCGCTCCGGCTTCGGCGTCAGCTACATCCACTTCAACCGCCTCGGAGGCGAAAACCTGCTCAGCTTCAACCTGCCGGGCATTTTCAATATCGGCATCAGCCAGGCGCCCGGCCTGGGCCCCTGCGCGGCTAACCAAGTGCCGAACACCTGCTTCCGCACCACGCAGGAAGGCTACCCCGCGAACTTGCTCGATCCCTCCCGCGCGAGCACGGCCACCACCCGCACCAACTACATCCCGGCCGATACACGCACGCCCTATACCATGAGCTGGCACTTCACCATCCAGCAGGAACTCGCCAGAGACCTCGTGCTCGACGTCGCCTACGTCGGCAACCGTTCCAACAAGCTGATCATCCTTTCCGATCTCAACGAATCGCGGCTGAACGCCCCCGGCGCCAATCTGACCGTCGATCAGCGCCGCCCCGTGCAGGGTTTCGGCTTCATCCAGGGCGCCTTCAACGGCGGCTGGGCGAATTACAACGCTCTGCAGGCCAAGATCGAACGCCGCTTCGCCAAGGGCTTCTATCTACTCAACTCGTTCACCTACTCCAAGGCCCTCGACAACGCCAGCGGCCACTTGGAAGTGCAGAACGGCGACGACTCGCGCGTCCTGTTCAGCCAGTTGCAGCAGAACAAGGCCGTCAGCGGCTACAACCAGAAGTTCAACAACACGCTGACCTTCGTGTGGGATCTCCCGTTCGGCAAAGGACGCGGCATGGGCTCCAATTGGGGCGGCGTGACCGACGCCGTGCTCGGCGGCTGGCGTGTCACACAGATCACCACCATCACGAGCGGCACCCCCGTGAATCTGCGCTACTCGCCTGTTACCCGTCAACAGGTGGCGAGTCAGGGAACCTATCGTCCGAACGTCGTCGGCGAAGTGAAGACGCCCAACGGCGAGTGGTTCAACTATTTGAACCTGAACAGCGTCGTGATTGTGCCGACGGCCGAAAGCAATCCCTTCGGCAATGCAGGTCGTAACACCGTTGTCGGACCTGGCTTCTATCAGACCGACCTCGGCCTGCACAAGGCGTTCCCGCTTCCCAAAGAAGGCTGGAACATCGAGTTCCGCGCCGAGTTCTTCAACCTGACTAACAAAACGAACTTCAACACTCCGGAAGGCAACCGCAGCAGCAACAACTTCGGCACGATCAACTCCACCGCGCCCGCGCGGCAGGCCCAGTTCGCTTTGAAGCTCGTGTTCTAAGCGTCAGTCCAGCCTCCACCGAAAAGGCTCCTGGCTACGGTCTGGGGCCTTTCTCTTTGATACGATTCCTTCCATGCGCTTAGCCCTCGCCGCCGCGCTGGTCCTCACACCCAGCCTGTTCGCAGCCGAATCCGCGCCAGTCACAGGATTCTCGGCGCCACGTTTACAACGTCTCAAAACAGCTCTCAAAGAGATGACCGGCAAGAAGGAGTTCGCCGGCATTCACGTCATGGCCGCGCGCAAAGGTCACGTCGTGCTATCGGAATCGTTTGGCTTTCGCGATCTCGAAGCTAACAAGCCAATGACCAGCGACACCATTTTCCGTCTCTTCTCGATGACTAAGCCGATCACGAGCACCGCGGCGATGATTCTCTACGAAGAGGGTAAGTTCCTGCTCGACGATCCGGTGTCGAAATACATCCCTGAATACGCGAACCTGAAAGTGCTCCGCCACGAGGGCGGCCCGGAATCGGGCGTCCAGGATCTCAAACGCCCGCTCACCGTCCTCCACCTGCTGACGCATACCTCCGGCATGGTGAACAGCAAGGCTTACTCGGAGACGAAGGTTTTCAGCGGCTCACCCAATCTTGAGGCAATGTCCAAGGTTCTGGCGGCGATTCCGCTCTCTCACCAGCCAGGTGACGCCTGGCGCTACGGCCAGGGCCTCGAGTTGATCGCACGCCTCGTCGAAATTTGGTCCGGTCAACGCTACGACCAATTCCTGCGCGAGCGCATGTTCGGTCCGCTCGGGATGAAGGACACGGCCTTCTATGTGCCAAAGGAGAAGTTGGATCGCGTGGCGAAATCGTACGTGTTGGGTAAGCAGAACGTCGTCGAGCCAGGGCGGCCGGACGATCCGTCAAGGGAACCCACGTATTTCCCTGGAAGCTATGGTCTCTATGGAACGGCGGGCGACTATGTGAAGTTTCTGCAGATGCTCGTCAATGGCGGTTCACTCAACGGCGTGCGCATTCTCAGCCGCTCCACGGTCGACTTCATGCTCAGTAACCGCGTCCCGCTTTCCGTGATTCCGCCCGGCGGGCCGAACAATCGCGGCGGCCACGGCTTCGGCATCGGCGGCGCGGTGCTCGTTACGCCGGAAGAATCGCAAGTTGTCCAGAGCGTGGGGAACTGGGAATGGGGCGGCGCGGCGGGCACTTACTTCTGGATCGATCGCAAGAACGACCTCGCCGGCGTGTGGATGGTGCAGCGTCCACCGTTCGTTCCGCAGCCCAGCAAGAAGTTCAAGGTGCTGTTGTACTCAGCGATGGAGTAGCGGGCGTGCCCTAAGCGGGTAACTCGACTTCGATCTCGCACACTGTGGCGGTTGGTGACCGGTCCGCTCGCAAGCTGTCCCAATATAGATGAATCGCTTCCTTGGCGCGTGACGTGAGTTCGTCCATGGAGCGGCCGGTTACGAGGATGGTCGGTAACTCCGGCACGTAGGCGCTATAGCCAGACGAATCGCCTTCGACAACCAGAGAATACGTGCGGATCATTTGTTTGGTTCCTT
>DASRHX010001072.1:0-24059 GCA_035650295.1 Bryobacteraceae bacterium
CGAGGAAAGCGGACATTGCGATGGCGATAGGAAACCGCATGTGGGTGATTCGTTCCGATGTTGCCGGGAGCAACGGCAAGCTGGTGTCGTACGGGTCATCGGAGATCGTGGACCCGGAAGGTGCGGTGGTTCAGACAGCAAGAAGAAGAATGGGGGAGGATTTAATCGTTGCGGAGATCGGAACTACGGGGAGGGGATGATGTGTTCCCTGCCGGTGTGTATTGGCTGTTCGTGATCTTGAGGTGCCGACACGTTACCGCACCACCCCATACACGGCCATCTCGCCCGCTTCACCGGTGAGCTTCATGGCGCCCCGTTCTTCGAAGCGGAAGCCGGCGCCGGCGACGAGGTCGCGGACGGTGCGGGTGACGTGGACTTCGCCCTCGCGGGCCTTGGCGAGTAAGCCGGAGGCCACGCGCACGGCAGCGCCGGTGACGCCGCCATCGGGGCGGTACATACATTCGCCAGTGTGGACGACGGCGCGGACGGGGCGGCCGCTTACTTCACCTGCCTCGATGACGCGGTGAGCGGCTCGGATCGCACGCGCCGGGCCCTGGAACGTTGCACCCACGGCGCCATCGGATTCCCACAGCGTCACTGCATGGAGATGTTCCTTGGCCCAAGCTGATATGCCATCACGAGCGCGCACGAGCACTACGGTTCCGAGCACAGTTTCGTACTCATCCTCTTCCCTGAGTGCTCCGACAAAGCGTTCGATCTCGTTGAGGATCTCGTTTTGCTCGCCGACGAACGGCAGGTGGTCGTCACCCGGCAACTCGACGAATTCCGCACCGGGAATGAGCCGCGCCACGTAGCGGCCCTCCTCGACGGTAAGGCAGCGGTCGCCAGTACGGTGAATCACCAGGGCGGGCACGCGTACGAGCGGCAGCACATGGCGTACGTCGATCTGCGCGTTCATCTTGGTGAGGGAAATCGCAGCGGCGGGACTCGCGCCCATGCGCAAGTATGTGGCCCACCATTCGCGAAAGGCCTCGTCCTTGGCAAGCGTGGGGGCGCGTACGTCCAAGCCCACGGGCCCACCCCATTCGTCGGCCATCTGCCGGAGCCACGCGCGGTGCTCTTCGGCAGTCGGCCCCCATGGATAGTCCTCGCCGCGAATGCGCTTGGCGTAGGTGCCGACCATGACGAGGCCCGCAGTGCGTTCGGGATAAGTCGCGGCGAAGAGCGCGGACATGGGACCGCCTTCGCTGACGCCGCAGATGACCGCGCGGCGTGAACCGGTGGCATCCATGACGGCGTGTACGTCTTCCATGCGCTGCTCGAGCGTGGGGAGAGCTTGATTGGCGACGCGGTCGGAGAGGCCGGTGCCGCGCTTGTCGAAGAGAATGACGCGCGAGAAGCGCGCTAGCCGCGAGATGAAGCGCGCGAAGTGCTGCTCTTTCCAGAAGTACTCGAGATGCGAGACCCAACCCATCACGAAGACGAGGTCGATCGGGCCCGACCCGACCACTTGATAGGCGATGTTGACGTCGCCGCTGCGGGCGTAGCGCGTTTCCACGCGTTCCGCGGCGATCGAGGGGCCGCCTGCTTTCGGCGCCACATAGGTGACGTCGCCCACGAATCGGAAACCTCGCTTCGGCACGGTCTCTATGTACACTGCTTCCTGGGGCACGGTGAGGGTACGGCGCAGAACAGATATGTTCTGCGACAGACTGTTCTCTTCGACAAAGCTGTCCGGCCACACGCGGTCCAGCAGGTCCTTTTTCAGGATGACGCGTCCCGCGTTTTCCACCAGCGCCAGCAACGTCTCGTACGCTTTCAAGGGCACCGAAACAGGCGTTCCGTCACACAGCAGAATCCGCTGTTGCACGTCCAATGTGTAAGGGCCGAAGAGATAGTGCCCCAATTCTGCTTACGTCCTCCGTTTCCGGTGAGCGTAGCACACCCAATCTGGCCGGCTCCAGGGCGCAACGGCGATCGCCCCCGCTTCACGCTGCGCAGCTCGACCCTATGAAGATGTTGCGATGGGAATAGATGCCACCTGTGCCCCCAGGAAGCGGCCCATGTCGCGCGTGTTTTCCGCCAATGCGATCATGGGAATAACAATTCCATGGCCGTCTTCGTCAATTCTTTCTTCGAGAAACGCGTGGAACAACTCTTCGATCTTGCTTCCGTAATCGAGAAGTCTTTCTCCGACGCTGGACTTGAGTATCGCATCGTCGGCGGGCTTGCGGTTTATCTTTATGTTGAAGAGGCCGAATCGGATGCCGGCCGGCTGACGAAAGACATCGACATTGCGGTACGCCGTGAAGACCTAGCGCAGATCGAAACTGCTGTTCGTCCGTATGGCCTAGAGCTTCGCCACGCGGCGGGTGTCGACATGCTCGTCCAATCGACCGCCCCTTCGGCCCGCCGCGCTGTCCACCTTGTCTTTGCTGCCGAGAAAGTCCGGCCCGAATATTTCGAGCCCACACCGGCGATGGGTCCTGCCTGCACGATTCGCGGTCTCCGCTTGATCACTCTGGCTGATCTTGTCCGCATGAAGCTCACGAGCTACCGGCTATCTGACGCAGTGCATCTCAAGGACCTCGATGAGGCCGGTTTGATTACGAGCGAAATTGAAGCGACCCTCCCCGCTTCGCTGCGCGAGCGCCTCGCTCAAGTCCGCGACCGCGAATAGAGCGAACTTAATTCCGTCCCAGGAACCCTCCCACACCGCGGGCGGCTCGCTTGAGGAAATTGCTTGTGCCAGTGGCGCTGCCGTCAAGTGCGGCATCGGTTTGACGCGCAGCCATATCTAAGGCCCCGACCGGCTTGTAGCCCACGGCCAGCGTCGTCTGTGTTCCGCGCACGCTTTCGGTCGCACGGATCAATCCATCGGCGTTGTCGAGACGGAAAACGAGTGCTTCGTCAAAATCGGAGATCATTTTCTCTTTTAAAGACCAGGCGCCAGAGGCTGCCCACTCCATCCCCACCATCGGCGCGCCGGGCTCGCCGAGATTCACCACGCGATTGACGGTCATCTCGCGTGTGTCGTTACATCGATCGCTGCCGCAGCCGCCGTGGTTGCACGCGTCCTTGCTGAGGAACGAAGCATGTTTCCCGGCCGACACCCACACTTCGGCGCGCGGCGCGGCGTCAATTGTTGAGCCGGCTTTGCGTGCCATGCTGACGTCGCATACCGTGCCCTCGTGCGCGGCCGCATACCAATATTCGGCGCTCCAACTGCCGCCGGTTTGGCGCAGCAGAGCCGAGACGCGCTCCGTATCCAACTCGTGGCCACCACGCCCGCAATCGCGTGCCCATAGGTGATGAAAGTGCAGTTCTACCCACTGGCGGCCGCCGGCATGCGCAACCGGAAACGCCTGGCCATATATGGTCCCGTTACGTGCCTTGACTGTTGGCACGTCCGCGCCGGCGATGAACTCGGCCGCCGAGGCACCGCATTCGCCCTTGCTCAAGTGGAAGCGCGGCAAGAACTGTTCGAGCAGTGATTGCTCGACGGCGTCATCGAGTCCATCGCGATCGGCGTCGGCCGCGAATGCCATGCTCGCGATTGCGAGCGCTAGAAAGATACGAGTCACCTCACCAGCCTAGCGCGCCGCCGTTCGCCCACATATAATTTGCCCCATGCTTCGACGCGAACTTTTCACCGCGGCACTCGCCGCCACGCAGATCGGCCGCGCGCAAGTGGCTCCGGCAAGGCCCAACGTGTTCATTGAACGCCCGCTGCAAGGTAAACCGCATGCGGGCAAAGTGCTACTCGTGGTACAGGCGCATTCGGATGATGTGCCGCTATCGGCCGCGGGCACGGTGGCGAAGTTGATCGAGGAGGGCTACACGGGCTACCTCGTGCGCGCGGCGAACGACGACATGGGCGACGCGCCGGGCCTGGGCACGGTGGGGACGATCGGCGAGCACGTGCTGGGTAATGAGCGCGACAACGCGAAGCTGGTTTCGATCTTGGGACTGAAGGACAAGTTTGACTTGAACTACAACAACCACCTGATGGGCGGCACGTCGTTCAATGAGTTGATGTCGAGGCTGATTCTGATCATCCGGCTGACGAAGGCCAACACGGTTGTCTCGTGGGACCCGTGGGCGCATGACGAAGAGAATCCCGACCATGCCGTGACCGCGCGCGCGGTGGAGGCGGCGTGTTGGATCGCCGGGCGCAAGCACGATTATCCCGAACAGATCGCCGCCGGGCTGCAACCGCACGCGGTAAGCGACAAATACTATTTTGCTCGGCGTCCCGAGATCACTCGAATTGTTGACATCAGCCACGTGATCGACAAGAAGGTAGAGGCCAATCGGGCCAACGTGGCGAAGGGGCCCGCCGGGACGAATGGTTCTCGCCTGCGCGCCGAGCTGGCCAGGCGCAACCTGCGCCTGCCGCTGCTCGATGGGGATGATGTCGCCGCCGACCGCGCGTACATCAAGGAGTTTGTGCTGGCGCGGAATCGCGAATTAGGGAAGCAATACGGGTTGGAGTACGCGGAAGCGTTTCACTACATTGGGCCGGGTTCGACGGGGCGCGGATCACGAGTGGAGGAGTACATCAAAAAGAACGCGGTGCCGCTGCGGTAGGTGGAAATTAGTTTCCATTTAGTAAATGGGGCCGAACCATCGACGCTCAACTACTCTCAATAACTTACCTGTCGCATTTCCTGATTAATTAGCAAGTGTTAAAGCGTGTTAGAAGCAGTACTGTAATATCACGCAAGAGTTAACTTCCTGCTTCCTTGATCCCTGAATTTGGCCAGTCTATTCTTTCCTTGTAGTAAATTTCCGCCTATAGGCACAAGGAAGCACAATGATACGATTTGCGGCGTTTTCCCTATTTCTGCTGATGTTAGTAGCCGGTCTCCTTTTTACCTCCGAGCCCCGAGCGAAGGCTCAGAGCGTTGGAAATGACCCGAATGTGGCGATGTTGGACAACTGCTCGCCAACTGACCCCGAGTACATTGCATTTGGTGGCTGCCCGGAAGGCGGCGGCGCGTTGAAAGGATTCAAAGGTGATGTTCCGCTGGCTGAATTTTTTGCCTTGCTGACGAGTCCCCTCGCCCCTGGCGGTCAAATTATCGGTCACCCTTCTTGGCGCAATGAGCCTTCTTACCTCAACGTCCCCGCAGGACAAACGATTCGGGTTGTGAATCGTGGAGGAAGGGTCCACTCGTTTACCGAGGTTGCAAACTTCGGAGGCGGTTTTGTACCTCTCCTGAACGGTGCGATGCAATCGGCGCCGGAGTGTGGTGCAAATTTCGTTCCTAACCCCGATGTGAAGTTTGTGGGAGTCGGTGAGACGCAGGCGCTGACTGGTGTTGGAAGCGGTCTTCGCAGGTTCCAGTGCTGCATTCACCCGTGGATGCGAGCGGCGATTCGAGTGCAATAGCCGTTATCCGCGAGCCAAGCGGTTCGCATCAAAGCGGCGGCCTCTTCTCGTGAAACTTCGTCTCCTTCTGAAACGCAGCGGCCGCCGAAAGGACAGCCGCATCCGCGTTAGACGGCCCCGTGATTTGGAGGCCAATGGGAAGACCGGATTTGCTGAAGCCGCACGGAATGGCGGCGGTGGGCAGGCCATGGAGGTTCCAGGGCGCGGTGTTGCGGAGGTAAACGAGGCTTGGGTTTGAGGCGAGGCGGAAGGCCACGCCGGGCGATGTGGGTGTGAGCAAGAGATCGGCGTCGCGGAAGAGTTCGGTGGCGGCGGTCGAGCGGAGGCGATCCATTTCGCGGCGGGCGGCGATGTAATCGGCAGCGGAGATGGATTTGCCCAATTCGATGCTCGCGCGGGTGCCGGCGTGATAGCGCTCGGGGTGGCTGGCAAGCATCTCACGATGAAAGGCAAATGCCTCGGCGAAGATCACCGTTGAATACGTCGTTGGAAGCGGTGAACCGGTGTTCGACTCGATCCCGGGCAGCTTGACGTCGCGCACCTCGCGGCAGAGGCGGCGCAGGATCGTGAGCGCGTCGGTCATGGCATGCTCGACTTCACTTTCGAGGCCCTGCCAGTACGGCTCGCGCGGAATTCCGACGCGCAGGCCCTTGACTGGTCCAAGTCTCATCGTGCGTCCGCTTAGCACGCCGTGCAGCAGAGCCGCATCCTCCGCCGAGCGCGTCATTGGTCCGACGTGGTCAAGCGACCACGCGAGGGGCGCGGCGCCATCGGTGGGAACGCGACCGAAGGTTGGCTTGTATCCGGTGATTCCGCAGAAGGAGGCGGGCAGGCGGATGGAGCCACCCGTATCGGAACCGAGGGCTGCGAGGCACATTCCACTCGCGACGGCAATGGCCGAGCCGCCGGAACTGCCACCGGGCGAGCAGGCTTCATCCCATGGATTCCGTGCTGGGCCGAAAGCGCTCGTTTCAGAGGTGAAGTTATAAGCGAACTCATCCATGTTTGCCTTGCCGACGCTCACGGCGCCCGCCTCGCGCAGCCGCCGCACCACTTCGGCATCGGACGTGGGCACACGATCGCGCCAGTGCGCCGATGCGGCCGTGGTGCGTACGCCCGCGGTGTCGTAGAGGTCTTTCAACGCGATCGGAATGCCGTGCAGAGGCTCGCGCGCCAATGTGCCGGGGCGCAACACTCGCGCGCGTTCGAGCGCCGATTCTGCCATTACGGTGATGAAAGCGTTAAGCCGCGTATTCCGCTTTTCGATTCGATTGAGACAGGCTTGCGTCAACTCGACCGGCGTCAACTTGCGTTTTCGGATGAGGTCGGAAGCTTCGGTTACCGTGAGATCGGCCGGATCCGTCGGCATCGCCGCAAGCGGGGCGGCTAACAATCCTGCGGTGAAGCAACGTCGCGTTTGCATGTGCGCGATTGTACTCCGGCGGCTGATTGACGGCACGTCGGAGGCGTCGCGATCACCAAGTCCAACTCCCTGCCTGCGGTGGCCACATTCCCATGATCTGCCGCAGCGTAATTACTTGGCCCAGATGATGCGCATTGTGAGTGGCGATGTGTACCAGCGCATCCCGCACCGTGTACTGCGCAAGTGGAGCAAATTCGATCGCTGGCTGCAACACTTTCTCCTGCGCTCCCTCTGCGCTTCCCAACGCAGCCGCTTCGCGTGCTTCGTCGAGGAACTTGCGCCGGACAGAATCCCATTCTTCGTTGGCCACACGCGGCCAACCGAGCGCCGCCGACGCCACGATGGGTTCCGCCTCACCGCGGCAGCGCTTCAGAAACCAGGCTTGCCAGAAGGCCATGTGCGCCACGATTTCGGCAATCGAATGGACGTTATTCGACATCTGCCGCATTGCGGCCTCTTCTTTCAAATCTGCCATCGCGTTTGCCGCGGGGATGTACGCGTGGGTATCCACCAGCAGGTGTCCGAATTCCATTCGCTCAGCGTAACATCGCTCCGCTTGCGCTTGGCCTCGCGCGGCGTCACAATTCTTCTATGCTGAAAACGCTTACTGCCATGCTTGCAGCCCTTGTTCTCGCTCTGCCCGTCCATGCCGCGGATATTAGTGGTGCCTGGAAAGCTACGGCGGAAGGGCCAAACGGAGCCATTGAACGCACGTTCACCTTCAAAGTCGATGGAACCACCTTGACGGGTGAGACGGTTTCGCAGTTCACCGGCAAGTCGGAGATTAAGGATGGCAAGATCGAGGGGGAGACGGTGACCTTCTCGATCAAGGCCAACTTTCAGGGCAACGAGACGACGGTGAAATACAACGGCAAGACCACGGCGAGTTCGTTCAAGTTGACTGCGACGTACGTCGGCATCGACTTCCCACCCATAGAGTGGACGCTGACCAAGGCCAATTAGCAGGGCGTGCAGGTGGAACTGGCGCGTTCATCTTTGCGAGGCAAGCTGGTGCAAGCGGAAGGAGGCGGGCACGCGATCCATCTCGAGCGCCCGGACCTGGCAGCGTAAGCGATTCGCGATGCGGCCGCGTTACGTTGAGCAACTATCGTGCGCCTAGAAGGATGAAGTCATGAACACTAACCACCTGTTTCGAACCCTGTCACCACTGGTGCTTTGCATGAGTGTGCAAGCGCAGCCGCGCGCCGCCTTGCCTCCACTGCCCGCGCCCATGTCGATCCCCACGCCGGCACCGGCGACGGACGCGCCGTATGCTCCCCAAGCCATTTTGCAGGGCGGATTGGTCGTGTCGTTGTATCCGTCGGGCTCGCCGATACTGAAAGCCGACCGCGTGAAAGAGCCTGAGAAGTACACGATGAGCCAGGCGGTACCGGGAAGGATTTCGAACGTCGTGAACGTGCACAATCCGTCGATTGAGTTTCATCCGGTGGAGAAGGGGTTGAACACGGGCGCCGTGGTAATTCTCGCCCCCGGCGGGGGCCACCGGACTCTAGTGGTTGGTGGGGAGGGCGCCGACCCGGTACCCTTCTTCTACAACTACGGCGTGAACACGGTGATCCTGCGCTACAGGCTGCGAGTGGATGGATATGTGGCCGAGAAGGACGCCGTTGACGACGCGCTGCAGGCGATCCGCATGGTGCGGGCGTACGCGAAAGAGTGGAACGTGGATCCGAACAAGATCGGAATCATGGGCTTTTCGGCGGGGGCGGAGTTAGCGGCCCCGGCGGCATTGTTGTACGACGAGTTCGATAAGGCCCACAGCGACCCGAGCGATCCACTTGCGGGCATCACGTCGCGGCCGGATTTTACGGCACTGATCTATCCCGGGCCGACTCCGTTTGCAAGGGGAAGGACGGCACCTGCCATTCCGAAGAATGTGCCTCCGGCGTGGATCACATGTCCGGGCTCGGGGGACCGCGTGCACGCGATCTGGGCGATGGAATACTACAACGCTATGCTGGCGCTGAGCGTACCGAACATCGAGATGATGCTCTATGGGAACGGAGTGCACGGCGGGGCGCTGACGAGCCGCAATGGCATTCCATTCGGGACGTGGCAGTACCGGTTTATTGACTGGTTTCGCGACCTCGGTTTCCTGGAGAAGCCCGGCGTCGAGACGAAAGCGGCGAAGGATGTGGCGAAGTATGTGAGCGAGCCGTTGCCGCGACCGTTTGGGCAGAGGCCGAGTGGAGTGGGGCCGGGGAGCGCGAGGCCGGGCAGCGGAACCAGTGGGCCTCCGATTGCGCCGCCGAAGCCGTAAAGGCTGGCGAAATCAGAAGACGGGTACGTTGGGAGCGCGACCCATGAGGACCCGGCCGGCGAAGTGATGAGTGATCGCCCCGGCGCCCGGCCGGATCGATCAAGGTGAAGATCCGGTGTTCGGGAACGAAGATGTGGGCGGCGCTGAAATCGTTGCTGCCGGTACCACACAGCCCGCTCACATGCCGCGTACGCGATCGATTGCCGCCCAAGTGCTGTGCAATCTCGCCAAGAGCGACACCTTCGGAAGGTATATGACGCTGTTGGCGACGAAAAGATCAGAAAGCTTGCCTCGGAGCTGATGGATACGGAAAAGGATCTCGAGTACAAAAAGAAGTACGCGACTATATGGAAGCGGTGATGCCTCTATTTCACACGCGCCGGGGACGGTAGGCCGAGTTCCTCGACCATACTTTCGAACACCTCTTGCACGCTTCGGTTGCCGTCCACGGTGACCAGCATGTTCTTTTGCTCGAACAAGCGCAATAGCGGCTGAGTCTTCTGGTGGAACTCCTGAAGACGCACCTTGAGGGCCTGCGGGTTGTCGTCGACCCTTTTGGTGAAGCCGCCGCCCTGGCCTTCGGCGGCGCGCTGCAAGACGCGCTCGAAGACCACGTTTTCGGGTATGTCCAAATAGATGGCCTTGTCCAGGTTCCAGTTTTCGAAAAGGTACTCGGCCTGCGAACGAGTGCGCGGGAAACCGTCGAGCACGAAGCCCCAGTTCCAATCGTGTTGCTCCAAACGCTGCCGTACGACCTCCTCCACGATCTCGTCGGGAACGAGCCGGCCTTCGTTCATGATGCGCGTTACGCGCGCGGCTAGCTTCGTGTGATGGGCCATGTTCCAACGGAAGATGTCGCCGATGGAAATGTGAACGAAGTCGTATGTTCTGCTGAGCAACTCGGCCTGGGTGCCCTTGCCCGAGCCTTGTGGTCCGATAATAATGTACTTTTCCATGAAAGCCTTCAGGTTAGCAGCACCTAAATCGCTCAGTCGCGGCTCACTTGGAGCTCGACGGGGAGTCCGTGGCTGCGTGGTTAACCGCAAAACGTGCGTGCCACTATATACGATTCGGCGTCTGCGTGCGTAGTATCCTGATAACTGCGCCTTTCCGCAATTCCGGCGCGGTACCCTCACTCCTGGAGTTCAATCGTTTGAGCCGAATTTCCCTTGCCTTTAAGAGTTTCTTTGCCTTGCTGATGAGCGGCAAGCTGCCTGATGACGTGGTAGCCGCCCTCGGGCTGACACGGCGAATTGTGACACCACCGCCGGCGTCGGCAGCGCCACCCAAAGGAGAATCGGCGAAGTCTTCCCCGGTCGCGGCGAAAGCCGATCCCGGCGAAGGCGCGCTCTCACTGCTTGGCGTGTTGCAGCGCGAGGCAAGGCTGGTCGATTTTCTAATGGAGGATATTGCGCCGTATTCGGACGAGCAGGTAGGCGCGGCGGTTCGCTCGATCCATGAGAACTCGCGCAAGACGCTGGAACGGCTGTTCGAACTTGCGCCGGTCGTGGACGGCGTGGAAGGCACGGTGACGAATCTCGCTTCCTCTGGAATCAACGCGAAGGACACTGCGCGCGTGAAGCTGATGGGCAAGGTTCCCGCCGACGGGAAAGTAGAATCCGGCGTTCTGCAGCACCGCGGCTGGATGGTGAAGAAGGCCGAACTGCCGCCGGTTGGAGCCGCCGAAAAAGCCCGCATCATCGCGCCTGCCGAAATCGAAGTGGAGTAGACGCTTGAGCTGCTACGTCGGCATCGACCTCGGCACAACCAACTCGGCCATCGCTTTTATCGACCCGGCGGAAGCGGGCGATCAGGCGTTTCCGCCGGTTGAAATTCAACTTGTTCCGCAGCCCGTGGCAGAGGGCCGAGGTGAAGCGCTGCGCACGCTGCCTTCATTTCTCTACTTGAGCGATCCACCGGTTGCCGGTGCATGGGCGCGCGAGCAAGGAGCGCTCACGCCCACCAAACTCGTTCACTCAGCCAAGAGCTGGCTATCGAATCCGCAGGTGGATCGTACGGCGAAGATCCTGCCGTGGGATGCGGCCGAAGGCGGCCGTCTCTATTCGCCCGTGGATGCGTCGGCGCGTTACATAGAGGACCTGCGCAAGGCGTGGGAGATGGCGCACAAACAGCGCATCGGGGAACAGGACGTAGTTCTGACGGTGCCCGCGTCATTCGATGAAGAGGCTCGCGAGTTGACAGTAGAGGCGGCGAAGCGGGCTGGAATCGAAAAGCTGACGCTGCTCGAGGAACCGGCGGCGGCGTTTTACGCGTGGATCGCCAATCATCTGGAGACGTCGCGGGCACAGTTGAAGGACGGGATGATCGTTCTGGTCTGTGATGTCGGCGGCGGCACGAGCGATTTCACGCTCATTCGCGTCGAACGCTCGGGAGACCGCATTGACTTCACGCGTACTGCTGTTGGCCAGCATCTGTTGCTGGGCGGCGACAACCTGGACCTTACGATGTCCTGGCTTGCAGAGCAGAAGTTGAATACGCAATTGAGCGTGAGGCAGCGTACTGGATTGCGCCGCCAATGCTCGGCAGCGAAGGAGAAACTACTTACTGAAGGTGGTCCGGATCAGGTCGAAATCACCGTGTTGGGCGCGGGCCGTTCGTTAATCGGCGGCACGCTGCGAACGTCCATCACGCGCGAAGAGGCGCTGGAACTGGCGCTTGATGGCTTCGTTCCGGTGTGCGGACGTGACGAGCGCCCAGCGCAGGAGGATATGTCCGCCTTCGCCGAAACGGGGCTACCGTATGTGTCCGATCCGGCGATCACGCGGCATCTAGCGGCATTTCTTGCGGCGTCGGGGAATGCCGTGCCCGATGCAATTCTCTTCAACGGAGGGTTCTTCATTCCGCCGATGCTGCGCGAGCGCGTGGCGCAGGTGGTGGGGAGCTGGACGGCGGGACGGCCGCTGGTTCTCGAAAACAACGACCTCGATCTCGCCGTCGCCGTGGGCGCTGCTTACTACTCGTATGTGCGATCGACGGGCACGGGATTGATTGTGCGCGGCGGCCTGCCGCGAACCTACTACATCGGCCTGGATGCGGGCAGGGCCGTGACCGTGGTGCCGCGCGGCACGGAGAATGGCGTAACACTCGAATTGGACCAGGACCGTCTTGAGCTGGTGGCGAACAAGCCCGTAAGCTTCCGGCTCTATTCGTCACTCACGCGTTTGGATGATGTGCAGGGATCGATGGTCGACATTTCGCCGGACTTTCACCAGCATGCGCCGCTGAATGCCGTGATCCGTTTTGGCAAGCCAGGTGAACAGCGCCAGGTGCCGGTGAAGCTGGTGGCAAAACTGACGGAAGTGGGAACTCTGGAACTCTACGCCGATTCGAAGGTGAGCGACAACCGCTGGCGTTTGCAGTTCGAGTTGCGCAAGCAGGCTCAAGCCTCCGCGGCTGCGCAGCCGGCGACGGTGATTAGCGACGAAGCGCTCTCCACGGCGCATCAACTTGTCCGCGACTGTTTCGAGCGCAACACCATCACGCCCGAAGACCTGCCCGCGCGCCTGGAGCAGGCGCTTTCCCTCGGCAGAGCAAGTTGGCCGCTGACCGCGATACGCAAATTGGCGGACTTGTTTTTCGAGTTAGCCGAGACGCGGCGGAGGGGATCGGCGTTCGAAGCACGTTGGTTGAACCTGGCGGGGCTTTGTTTGCGGCCTGGCTTTGGATTTCCCGGCGATGAGTATCGCGTTGAGCAGGCACGGCGTTTGTTTGCGCAGGGTATCGTCTTCTCGAATCAGGTCCAAAACGAATGCGAGTGGTGGATTTTCTGGGGACGTGTGGCGGGCGGATTAAATCGGAACCAACAGTCCGATATGTTCCAGCGCATTTCGGCGACCCTGCTGCCACGCAAGAGCCAGAAGGTGCGCGTGAACTCGAGCCTGCTTCGCGAAATGTGGCGCGCCGCTGCCAGTCTGGAACTATTGCCCATCGGCACGAAGACCGAGCTTGGCGACGCACTGCTGCGCCGGGTTGCCGCCGGCGACTACAAAGAGAGCGAGTTGTGGTGCTTGAGTCGCATCGGCGCGCGACAGCTCTTTTATGGCCCGATCAATGCCGTGATTCCCGCTTCCACGGCGCAGCGATGGATTGATGCGTTGCGTCCGCTCAAGGGAGCCGAGGCCACGCTTGCCGCGATGGCAAGACGGACCGGCGATTCGACGCGCGACCTGCCGCCGGTAATCCTCGAATCGCTCAAACGCAGCTTCCGAGGCCATCCCAAGGAAGAGGTTTTGCTCGCGACGCTCGAAGGCAAGGCATCTGGGGACCGCGAGTTCCTGAGCCGCATGTTTGGCGAAGAGCTGCCGAGTGGGCTGACACTGGCGACTGATGAATGAGATCGCGCTCATCCAACGAATTCGCGCGCGGGCGGCAAAAGCACCGTTCCTTACGCGTGGAATCGGGGACGATTGCGCGGTCATCGTGCCGCCGCGAAACGCGGACCTGCTGGTCACTACCGACCTGTTTTTGGAGGACACGCACTTCCGGCGGGACACCGCGCCACCAACGGCGCTCGGTTATCGCGCACTGGCGCGTGGACTGTCTGATATTGCAGCGATGGGCGGAACTCCGCTCGCGTACTTTGTCTCCATCGCGTTGCCCGAATGGGCCTGCGGCCACTGGCTGAACGATTTCTATAAGGGCATGCGCGCCCTTGCGGACAAAGCGGGAGCGGTGCTGGGCGGTGGCGATACGACGCGCGGGCAGAAACTGCTTTGCGACCTCATGGTGCTGGGCCACGCCCCGCGCGGAAAGGCATTGCGGCGTGATACGGCCAAACCAGGAGACGTCATTTACGTTTCGGGCGAGCTAGGCGTGGAGGTGGCTTCCAAGCGCGTGCGCTTTGAGCCACGCCTCTCTCTGGGCCGATATTTGCGCGAGAACCGCATAGCCACTGCCTGCATGGACGTGAGCGATGGGTTGGCGCTCGATCTGCACCGGTTTTGCCTGGAATCGGGCGTGAACGCCAAGTTGCGCGACCCGCTGCCGCTGGCGAAGGGCGTGCCTGCCGAGCGCGCGCTTACACACGGCGAGGACTACGAGCTGCTCTTTACCGCTTCGCCGCGGCGCCGCGTGCCCGCGACGTTCAACGACGTTCCGCTCACGCTCATTGGGATGATCGCCGCCGGCAAACCCGGGCGGATTACTCTGAACGGCAAGCCGCTTGCGCCGCGCGGCTGGGACCCTTTCGACCTATGACCGAAACTGGACCGCAACCCATACTCGATTTGATTGAAGCCTTTCGCCGCTCAAAGGTGATGTTCACTGCCGTTTCACTGGGCGTGTTTGAACGGTTGGCGGGAGGACAAGAGGATGCCTACGCGATATCGCTGCACATAAAGACATCGGAAGACACGACGGCGCGGCTGCTGGATGGCTGCGTGTCGCTGGGCCTGTTGGAGAAGGGCGGGACGTTGTATAGGAATACGGACGTGGCGACCGAATATCTGCTGCGCGGCAGTCCACGCACACTTGTTGGTTATATTCTCTATTCGGATCGCGTGTTGTATCCGATGTGGGGACATCTGGACGATGCCGTGCGCGAAGGTAGGCATCGATGGAAGCAGACGTTCGGCCTCGATGGGGCACTATTTTCGCATTTCTTTCGCACGGACGAAGATAAGCGGACATTTCTGCTCGGCATGCACGGGCTGGGGCAGTTGAGCTCGACAGCGGTATCGGGGGCGTTCGATCTGGCGCCGTATCGCAGGGTGGTGGACCTTGGCGGCGCCACCGGGCACCTGGCGATGGCGATTGCGGACCGGTATCCGGAGATGGAAGCGGCGGTGTTCGATCTACCCGAAGTGATCGAATATGCGCGCGAATTCACCGCGGGCTCCCGCGTGGAGTTGATTGGCGGCGATTTCTTCTCGGACGCGCTCCCGGAAGCCGATCTCTACGCGCTGGGCCGCATTCTGCACGATTGGAGTGAGGACAAGATCGAGGCGCTGTTGGCGCGCATCTATGCCGCGCTGCCGGCCGGAGGGGCGCTTTTGATCGCCGAGAAGATGTTGTTCGAGGATCTCTCTGGTCCGGTGCAAGCGCACATGCAGTCCCTCAATATGCTGATCTGCACCGAAGGGCGGGAGCGAAGCTTCGCGCAGTACAGTGCGTTGCTCAATGCGGCTGGATTCGCCGAAATTCGCGGAGAGTATACCGGGGCGCCGCTGGACGCCGTGCTCGCAATCAAGAAATAATGACCACGATGCTACGCGCACTCCTCCTTCCGCTCATTCTCGCCACCACCACTCATGCCGAAGTGAAGGTAGAGAAGATTGCCTGGAAAGGCTGGCCGAACTGCTACCGTGTCTCGAATGGCGAGGTTGAGTTGATCGTCACCTCCGACGTTGGTCCGCGCGTGATGAGCTATTCGTTCGTGGGCGGCAAGAACATCCTTAAAGAGTTTCCCGAACAACTCGGCCACAGCAACGAGAAGGATTATCAACTACGCGGAGGACATCGGCTGTGGGTGGCGCCTGAAGCGCTGGAAACGAGTTGGGCGCTGGACAATGGGCGCGTGAAAATTGAAACCGGGCCGGGCGGACTCATGGCCACGCAACCGGTCGATTCAGCCGGATTTGAGAAGCGAATCACGATCACGATGGCGGCAACGGGGAGCGGCGTGACGCTGCAGCATCGGGCTGTATATAACGGTGCGAAACCGCTCGAAATGGCGCCTTGGACGCTCACCATGATGGCGGCGGGCGGACGCGCGATCACGGGTTTCCCACCTCGCGGTACACATCCGAAGGACCTACTGCCTACGAACCCCCTAGTGCTGTGGGCTTACACGAATCTCGCCGATCCCCGATGGAAGTTCTATCAGAAGTACCTTACGCTGCGCCAGGATCAGGCCAACAGCACGCCGCAGAAATTGGGTTTGTTCAATACCGACACATGGGGTGCTTACGCGCTTGGCGATTTACTCTTTCTGAAGCGCACCGAGGCCTTCGGCAACCGCCGCTATCCCGATTTCGGCAGCTCGTTTGAAACCTTTACCAACGCCGAGTTTCTGGAGTTGGAGTTCCTCGGGCCGCTGCGAAGGATTGCCAAGGGGCAGTCGGAATCGATTACCGAGCACTGGTCGCTTAAGCGCGGCGTTGATTTTGGCGGCTGGACGGAGGACGATGTGGACCGGGCATTGAAACCGTTGCTAGCCGAGCGGCCGCCGGCGAAGAAGGTGGCTACGCGCAGGTAGGCGCGTATACTAGAAAGTTTGGGCAATAGCCCGTGGAGGCAATCCATGGCAGCAGTGAAACCAATAGGCCCTCTTTTGGAAAACGGCGCCGCGGCAACGGCAGACATGGAGGCCGATCTCAGTCTTCGTCCAGAGGAAATCGCGCGCCGCGGCCACTACTACATGGCCCTTCAGCGCGAAGTGGAAGACCGCATCGAGCGCAAACTCTACCGCCAAGGCAAGATCCTGGGCGGCGTCTACGTGGGCCGTGGACAGGAGTCCATTTGTGTCGGCGCCGGCCTGGTGGCCGCGCACGACGACTGGTTGTACCCTTGCCACCGCGACTTAGGCCTCTACCTTGTGCGCGGCGTGTCACCCCGGGAAATTTTCGCGCAGTATATGGGCCGCGTCGGTGGACTCACGAAGGGTCGCGAAGGCAATATGCATATGGGCGACCTGAGCCGCCGCATCGTGGCGATCATCAGCGCCATGGCGGCCTCGGTTCCCGTTGCGACGGGCACGGCGATGGCGCTGAAGTTTCAACGCTCGCGCAACATCGTGTTCAACATCTTTGGTGACGGCGCCACCAGCCGCGGCGACTGGCATGAGGGCATCAACCTGGCGGCCGTACAGAAGGCGCCAGTGGTGTTCATCTGCAACAACAACATGTACGCATACTCGACGCCGCTCGATAAGCAGATGGCCTGCGAGCATGTGGTCGACCGCGCTCCGGGCTATGGAATTCCAGGCGAGATCGTCGACGGCAACGATATTTTCGCTGTCTACCGTGCCATCAAACGGGCAGCCGACTACGCACGCGCGGGGCGCGGCCCGTCATTAGTTGAATGCAAGACGTTCCGCATGACCGGACACTCGGCGCACGACGGCGGCGATTATGTGCCCGAGCACATGTGGGCCGAGTGGGCCAGTAAGGATCCGATTCAACGGGTCGAGCGCATCATGATGGACCAGGGTTGGGCCACGCGTGAAGAACTGGACGCCGTGCACGCGCGCATCAAACGCGAGGCCGATGAAGCCATCGAGTGGGCCGAGCAAAGCCCCTATCCGGATGCCTCCACGTTGACAGAAGGCGTGTACGAAGGGAGCCTTTGATGGCCGTGGTGACCTACCTGGAGGCCATCCGCCAGGGTATTTGGGAAGAGATGGAGCGTGACTCCAAAGTATTCTGCCTCGGCGAGGACATTGGTATCTACGGCGGCGCCTTCAAAATCACAGCCGGAATGCTGGAGCGCTTCGGTGAGGAGCGAATTGTCGACACGCCCATCGCAGAATCGGCAATTGTCGGTGCGGCCATTGGCGCAAGTTTCGCGGGTATGCGACCCGTCGCCGAAATGCAGTTTGCCGACTTCATCACCTGCGGCTTCGACCAGATTGTGAACTTCGCGGCCAAGACACGCTATCGCTGGAATGCGCCGGCGCCGCTCGTGGTGCGCGCTCCTTCCGGCGGAGGCATTCACGGCGGGCCGTACCATTCGCAGAATCCGGAAGCGTGGTTCGTGAAAACGCCGGGGTTGAAGGTGGTGGAGCCGGCGACGGCTTATGACGCCAAGGGGCTGATGAAGTCGGCCATCCGCGACAACGATCCTGTTATTTTCTTCGAGCACAAGAAGCTCTACCGCAGTGTCAAAGGTGAGGTACCCGAAGGCGACTACACGGTTCCGCTGGGGAAAGCGCGGCTGCATCGCGAAGGCAAGCACATCGCGGTAATCACTTACGGCGCGATGGTGCACGTGGCCACCGAGGCGGCAGAGGTGTTGGATAGGGAAGGAGTGTCGCTCGAAATTCTCGACATGCGCACGCTACTGCCCATCGACGAAGAAGCGATCCTGGCGAGTGTACGCAAGTGCTCACGCGCGATCGTATTGCACGAGGACACGCTAACAGGAGGCATTGGCGGCGAGATCAGCGCGCGCATCAACGAGAAGGCCTTTGAGTTTCTCGACGCGCCGGTGGTCCGCATTGCAGCACCCGACACTCCAGTGCCGTTCGCTCCACCTCTCGAAGCCGCGTTTCTGCCGAACGCGCAGAAGGTGATCGACAAGGCAAGGTGGCTGGCGGCCTACTAGGCACTCCGCGGACGTCATTCCATGGCGGGGAGTCACTACATTATCCGGGGCGGCGTGGAAGGACGAGAACGCCTCCGCATTCTCGCCCGCGTCATGCAGTCGAGCACGCATAGCTTGCTGCACCGTGCCGGAATTCGGCCTGGGATGTCTTGTTTGGAGATTGGCTGCGGGGGAGGCGATTTGGCCTTCGACATGGCGCGCATGGTGGGTCCGGCAGGGAGGGTGGTCGGAACCGACATTGACGAAGCGAAGCTGGGCCTTGCGCGCAAAGAGAGCGCGGAACTACAACTCAACAACATAGATTTTCAGTTCCAGGACATCACCACGACGGATCCCGAGGGTGAGTTCGATTTGATCCATGCGAGATTTGTTCTTACTCACCTGATGGACCCCGCGCAGGCGTTAACACGCATGCGCAGGGCGTTGCGTAAAGGCGGGGTCGTTGTTGTGGAGGACATCGATTTTCGCGGATATTTTTGCTATCCGGAAAGCCCAGCATTCTGGCGCTACGTGGAACTTTATACGGAGACAGTGCGACGAAGGGGAGCCGACCCGAGCATCGGTCCGCGCCTACCATCGCTGCTTGCCGATGCCGGTTTCTCCGATGTGCAAATGAATATTGTGCAGCCGGCCGGAACGAAAGGCGAAGTGAAACTGTTGACTCCCCTAACGATGGAGAACATCGCCGATGCTGTGGTCGCCGAAGGCCTCGCGGACGTGGAAGAGATCGAGGGGCTCGTGACGAGGTTGTACGAACATGCCAGGACTGACGGCACCATTGGTTGCACGCCGCGGATTGTGGAGGCGTGGGGCCGGCAGCAGTCTTAAGCTCTCGTCTTAACGAACGCGCGGGCCGCGACGATGATGGCGGCGCAACCCATTCCAGTTAGAATCGCCGCTTGGATCCACAGTTCCTGCATGCCCGCGCCACGGAGAATGATGCCGCGCAGTATGGCGATGAAGTAGGTGGCGGGAATGAGGCGGCTCACCAGTTGGAATGCAAACGGCATGTTCTCGATCAGGAAGATATAGCCGGAGAGAAACACGCTGGGCAGCAGTGTTCCCATCGCCATTTGAAACGCCTCCGATTGCGAGCGGGCGCGCGTCGAGATCATCAGGCCGAGCCCAAGGACAGTGAGTACGAACGGAACCGAGAGTAGATAGAGCAATACAACGCTGCCGTTCACCGGCACTTGGAAGACGACGCGCATGAGCGTAAGAATGACGGTTAGTTCCACGAAGGCGAGCAGGCCGTACGGGACGATCTTGCCAACCATCAAGCCGAGCGGTGAGATTGGCGTGAGCCACAACTGATCGAGGGTGCCACGCTCGCGCTCGCGCACGACGGAGAAGGCCGTGAGCATGATGACCATCATCTGCAGCAGAATAGCGATCATGCCTGGCACAAAAAAGTTCGGTGAGCGCAGGCCGGGGTTGAACAGCACGGCGGGGCGCACCTCGACGGGCGGCTTGCCCTGTGGTCCGAGCAGTTTTCGCATCGACTCCTGCAGCACGACGCCATTGGCCGTCGAGACGGCTTGATTGGTGATATTCGAATCCGAACCGTCGGCGAGCACTTGTACCGTTGCTTGTTCGCCCTCCTGCACCAGTCGCGAGTAATCGGGCGGAATACGAATGCCAACTTTCGCGGTGCCTGCCTTGAAGTTCTCGTACAGGTCTGCTTCGCTCGAGGCGATGTAGCGGATTTCGAAAACATCGGAGTTGGCGAAGGCCTCAATGAGGCGGCGGCTTTCCTGCGTGCGCGAGGAATCAAGGACGATCGTGGGAATCTGCCGCACGTTAGTGTCGATGGCGAAGCCGAAGAGAATCAACTGGACGATGGGGATGGCGAGAGCGAAAAAGATGGTGGTGGGATCGCGTGCGACGTGCACGAACTCCTTGCGGCACACCGGGCCGAGGCCGGCGAAGGGACCGCTGGGCTTCTCCCCTGTCATGGAGTCTGCTCCTTGGCGATGCGGTTCGTGAGCGTGACGAAGATGTCCTCTAGCGAGGCTTCGGCGGGCAGAATTTCGCTGTCGACGCCGGAGGCGAGCAAATCGCGGCGTAGACGGTCGACTTCCCTCTCTTCCACCAACACGTGGACGGAGCGACCGAAGATGGTGGATTCGTGCACATAGGGAAGCGCTCGAATCGTTTGCAGGGCGCTGCTCGAATGTTCGAGGCGTAGTTCCATGCGCACCGTGCCCGGCGGGTTGGCTTCGGGAATGCGTTGCACTTCTTCGACCGTGCCAACGGCGATCAACTTTGATAAGTAGATGTATCCGACACGCGAGCAACGCTCGGCCTCGTCCATGTAGTGAGTGGTGACGAAGAACGTAACTCCCTGGCCGGAGAGGGTGAACAGGAGGTCCCATAGCGCGCGGCGCGCCACCGGGTCGATTCCAGCGGTAGGCTCGTCGAGGAAGACGACTTCGGGAGAATGGACGAGCGCGCAGGCGAGCGCGAGACGCTGCCTCCAGCCGCCGGACAACAATTGGGCGCGGCGTTCAAGGTAAGGACCGATGGTGGTAAGGGCAATCAGCTCCTTCTTGCGTGTCTCCAGCACGTCGCGGCTAAGGCCGTAGACGCCGCCATAGAAATCGAGGTTCTCGGCGACGGTGAGATCCTCATAAAGCCCGAACTTTTGCGACATATAGCCGATGCGGCGCTTGATTTCATTGGACTGCGTGAGGACGTTCAGGCCGAGAATGCTGCCGCCGCCGGAAGCGATGGGGACCAAACCGCATAGCGCTTTGATGATGGTGGTCTTGCCCGATCCATTCGGACCAAGGAATCCGAAAATTTCACCACGCTCGACGGCAAAGCTAACGTCGCGGACGGCGGTGAAGTTGCCGAAGCGGATGGTAAGGTTTTCGGCTGTAATGACTTTGCTCATGGTGGGACTTATCGCGCCGTGGTGCGCGTTGCGAATACGGTCATGCCCGGTTTCAACTCGCCCTTCGGGTCACTCGGACGGATACGCACGCCGAAGACGAGGTGAGAGCGTCCTTCGAGCGTCTGAATATTGCGGGGAAGATATTCAGCCTTCGAGTTCACCTGCTCGACGGTGCCGGGGTAGGTACGATCCGGGTACGTGTCGGCGCGTAAGTTGACTGTGTCTCCGGTGTGGATTAGGCCGAGTTGCGGCTCGGGCACGTAGATACGCGCCCACACCTGATCAATTTCCAGAAGCGTGGCGACGGCCTTTCCTGCGACGGCGAGATCGCCGGGGCGAACCGACACGGACTCCACTCGCGCGCGCGCGGAAGCGCGAACCTCAGTTTCATCCAACCGAATGGCGTTGGCTTCGAGCTGAGCGCGGACCTCGGCGACGCGGGCTTGCGATTCGGCGATGTCTTCCTTGCGGAAACCCTTGCGAAACAATTCGGCGTTGGCCTGCGCTTGGCGAAGGCGCTGCTCGCCCGCCTGGACGTCTTCAGCGCGAGTGCCGGCACGTAGCAGTTCGAGGCGCTGCCGCGCGGCTTCGGCCTTGGCGACGGCCAGATCGCGGCGCGACTTCGCATCGTCATGCGCCTGCGCCGAAAGGTCACCACTCGTAAAGAGTGCATCCAGACGCTGGTACGTGGCTTCGGCATTGCGCGAGTCTGCTTGTGCGGCGCGGTATTCGGCGTCGGCCTGTCCACGTTCCTGGGGCCGCGGTCCTTCGCGTAAAGCGGCCAGTGAGGCTTCCGCTTGGCGGACCGCGGCGTCGGCCTGGGTGATCTCTTCGGGCCGATAACCGCGCGACAAGCGGGCTGACTGCGCTTCGGCCTGAGCGCGGCGAGCTTCTAATTGCTCGCGCTCGGCTTCCCATTCGCGGCGCTCGAGTCGAATAAGCACGACGCCGGCTTCGACCATCTGCCCTTCCTGAACGAGCACTTCGACTACGCGTCCGCCGACGCGCGAGCCAACCTGGATTTCACGGGATTCCAGCACGCCGCTCCATGACTCGGCGTCCTTCTTGTCCCTGGCCCAAAGCAGGAACCATGCCGCTGCGGCCAACACGGCGACGAGCACGATGATCAAAGCCCGCTTCATGCGGCATCCCCTTTCCGCGCGAGCTGGATGAGCTGGCCCAGACGCTGGCGCATTGCTCGTCTGTGCCACCCCTTGGGCGGGTCGGGGTGAACTGCCCATTGCAGCGTGGTTGCCATGTAGACACCGAAGAACGTTTCGGCGAAGATTCGCGTGTCGACGCCCGCTCTCACTTCGCCCCCGCGTTCCAGCCCGGCGGCCAGTGATTTCTGAAGAGAGGCGAACAATGGCTGTAGCACCTCTTGGCAGGCGGGGCGCACTAGCGTGGCCGGAAGCAACGACCTCCCTTGGTGTGTCAAGCGTTCGTTCTCATCGGCGAACGAGACGAAAAGCTCCAGCAGGGCGTCAAGCGTGAGAGCGCCATGGGCGTCGAGCAGTGCGTGCACACGCTCCATCCGTGCACGCGCGAATTCGGCGAGTATCAATTCCTTTTGCGGGAAGTAGTTGAAGAAGGTCGCCCGGCTGACGCCGGCGCGTTGGGCGATTTCCTCGGCGGTGGCCGCTTCGAAACCTTTGGAGGCGAACAGCGCCATGGCTGCAGCTATGATTTCCTTCGTTGTTTCGGCGCGGCGGCGGTCGCGCAGGGAAGGGGCCGAATTAATACTTGAGCCCATAATTTAGACTATAGTCTAAATTATGGGCCAACGTCAAGGGTTAACCCCCAACGGCCTTAGTGGGCTTCGAACATGTGGGAGATGTCGGGGAATCCATTCATTGCCAGACGGCACGAGGCACCCTCGCCCCACCAACGCGGCGCGTGCCAGGTGAACGGTGGGACATAGACGACGTCGCCCTCCTCGGCGATCACCACGCCTACCTTTTCGATCGGATAGCGGATCTGGCCCTTCATGATAAGCCAGTACTCGGCACCCTCGGGGTGATAGTGGCCCTTGTTTTTGGGGTCAAGCGGCGGCAGCTTCGAGTTGTAGCCGTAAATAAAATTAGCCGTGCCGCGGTCGTCCTGAACGATACGGATGGTGCCCTTCAACTTGCCGCTTTCCAGTCCGGCTGCTACTTCGTCAAAAGTGATACTCGGCTTGTTGCCGTGCTTCCACTGCCCGATGACGCGCGCGTTGAACTTTGCCTGGATCCATTCGAATCCCGGCATGGCCGGGGGCTTCGCGGAGACGTCGTAGAGCAAGCGCGAGCCGGCGATGTTAGTGTCGAACACGAGTGCCGGCTGAGAGCCCACCGCCTCATATTCGAACCAGGTTTGAAACGGCACCTGCACCATGGAACCTTTCTTGGCGATGAACGGCTGCTGTGTTTCGATGGTGAACTTTACTTCGCCGGAGAGGATGACCCACCATTCGCGCGTGTCCGGGTGCATCATCTTGGGCGATTTGTAACCGGGCGCCCATTGCTGGTAGGTGCTAGTAAGGTGTTTGTCGTTGACCACGGTTTCATGCCACTGCTTCTGACCTGCGTGTTTGGCGACGACCTCTTTCAGCTTGGTATGCGGCTTGTGCGGAGCCGTATAAACGGCCGGTTGGCCTTTGGGCGCCAGGAGGACTTCCTGGGCGGGCGAGAGTACGGGCAACAGAGCGGCAAACAGCGCCGTGCGCGAGAGATTCATCAGTAACCTTTCTCCTTGTCCACAACATTCATCAACGGCAGGCCGGTCGTGTAGCGCCGCACGTTTTCGGCGAATACGTCGATGAGGCGCACCTGGCGATCGGGAC
>DASRHX010001073.1:0-7218 GCA_035650295.1 Bryobacteraceae bacterium
CGCGGGGTCAAGGTCGCGGGCTACGATGCCAACGTCCGGTCGCCGCTCATTTTTTCACAGCCTGGACGTGTGCCCGAAGGCAAGGTGTGTGAAACGCCCGTCAGCGGTGTCGATATCGTACCGACCATCTTCCGCGCCGCCGGCATGAAGCTGCCGTGGGAAATGCACGGCCACGACCTCTTCCCGCTCATCCAAAATCCCAACGCGAACTGGCCCCACGCCTGCATGATGGTCGCCACGCACGATGTCTTCGGCTCCGACACGAACAACATTCCGCCCGGCAAGGGGGCCTATCACGGTGACGTTCCCTGGTACGTGATGTTCCGCGAAAAGAACTTCAAGTACATCCGCCCGCTGATTACGGATCTTGAAGAGCTCTACGACCTCAACACCGACCCCGAGGAGCTCAACAACCTGGCCACCAAGCCGGAGCACAAGGCCCGCGTGCGCCAGATGCGCGCGCAAATGATCGCCGAGCTGCGACGCACGAAGTGTGGTTTCGTGGACAACATGCCCGCCGTGCGCGAGGGCTAACCATGCTCACCCGCCGCGCCCTTCTGGCCTCCGCGCCTCTCGCGTTCTCCCTCGCCGCCTCCCCCGATCGCCGCCTGCGCATCGGCATCGTGGGTGGACGCTTCGGCGCCTCCTTTCAATTCCACGAGCACCCCAACTGCACCGTCGCCGCCGTAGCCGACCTCCGCCCCGACCGGCGCGCCGCACTCCAGAAAACTTACTCCTGTCCCACCGCTTACAACTCCCTCAGCGATCTCCTCAAGGACCGCACCATCGAGGCCATCGGTCTCTTCACCCCCGCGCCCGACCACGTCCGTCACGCGCTCGAATGCTTCGCCGCGGGCAAGCACGTCCTCTCCGCCGTCCCCGCAGCCACCTCGCTCGAAGACTGCGCCCGCCTCAAAGAAGCCGTCACCAGCACCGGGCTGACGTACATGATGGCCGAAACCAGCCACTACCAGCAGCTCACCATCTCCGCCCGCAACTTCTACCGCGAGGGCGCCTTCGGCCGCATCTACGCCTGCGAAAGCGAATACCACCACGCCGGCCTCGAATCGCTCTTCTTCGAAGCCGGCGAACGCACCTGGCGTTACGGCTACCCGCCCATGCTCTACCCCACGCACTGCACCGCGCACCTCATCGGCGTCACCGGCGAACGCCTCACCTCCGTCACTTGCATCGGCTGGGGTGACGACGACCCGGTCCTCCGCGACAACGTCTACCGCAATCCCTTCTGGAACGAAACCGCCCTCTTCCAAACCAATCGCGGCACGTCGTTCCGCGTCGCTGTGTGGTGGAAAGGCGCGCACAAAGGCACCGAACGCGCCCAATACTTCGGCGATAAGATGAGCTTCTTCTTCAACCACCCGAACGGACTCGGCCCCGCCACCGTCCGCTGGACAAACCTCAAGGAAAAGGACTCCGGCGGCTTCGATCGCCAAGGCTCCGTCCTCGAACTCTATGAAGAGAAGAAGTGGTGGGCCACCGATCTGCTCCCCGCGCCGCTCCGCCACAACAGCGGTCACGAAGGCTCACATACCTTCCTCACCCACGAATTCGTCGACGCCGTCCTCAACAACCGGAAGCCGGCTGTCGACATCCACGAAGCCCTCGCCTACACCGCCCCCGGCATCGTCGCCCACCAGTCCGCCCTCAACGGCGGCGAGCAGATGAAGATCCCCAGCTTCGACTAGCGAAATAAACTGTCGCCAACCGGTTTCTCCGGCAGGCCGGAACTGGCTCTTCGACATGCAGAACCCACGAGCCACGATTCGGCAGACTCGAAAGACGCTGATTGACAGAGCGGCCAAATTCGGAGTGGTCGTCACCATCACTACAGCGCCTTCCGACGCGGTGCCCGAACCAGGCACGCTTGGATTAATCAGCTTCGGACTGGCCGGCCTTTACTGGCGTTCCCGTCGTCGCGGCCGCGGCTAGGTCAGGCTCGCCCCCTTACCTCTTCCCCTTCGCCCTCTCCTCCTCCGCCACCCGCAAATTCACCGCCACCGGGCGCCACCCATACTTCCACGTACTCCGCGTGCAGATCAGCAGCTTCCCCTCCCGCGCCAACCGCAGCGCGGCGCGCGCGTCGCTGTTGGCTTCCTCCGGCCAGAACAGGGTTCGCGTCGCCTTTTCACACTTCGGAGGCTCGGACGTCACCATCGGCGAGAAATCATCCGCCGCAACTGCCGCCCCAACCAGCCATACCGCAAGGACGATCAAGCGCATGCCAGAGAATGGTCCAAAGCCGCTAGGGGAATCAAGAACCAGGACGGCCGGTACGAACCGCCGTCTCCCGTCGGCAAAGTCCTATTCTCTACTGGGTTAGATGCGCTTATTCGCTCCGTGTTTGCCACGCTGTCCAGCTCCGCAACTAAAGTTTCCACATTAGACCCACGTGAAGAGTACTGAGGTACCGTTGACCAGACCGTCCCGACCCGACATCTTAGCTATATAGCCCTGACGTTCCCGAACGAGCAGGCGGAGAATAGACCCTCTCAATCTTCCGTGGCATATAGCACCGCGGAAACTTTGGAGGTAAAGTGAGGTAAAGTTTTGATCGGAGAGTCCATGGCAAACGCCGTCGAAGTGAATTCATCACGCGTGTATACCCTTCCCCCACTTATCCTGCACCCATTTTCGGACGCCAGCGGCCCCAGTAGGCTTGTGGAAAGTTCCCGCGCCTCCCTTATGCTTCAAGGACTTCTCCCCAGCGGCGATCTGGCCGCCACGGAATTAGAGCGGCGGCTGCTCGACGGCCGTTATTGCGAGCTTCGCATGCTCTTCTACGTCGGCCGCGACCTCATTCGCTGGATCGAACAGTGCATGGAGTACGCCGACACCGACGATGACCTCCGCCCCCGCGAATTGAAATTTCAGAGCTTCGCGGTCTACCTCGTCGAACACACCCCGCCCAAGGTCGTCACCAAACTCAAGGCCTGGGGCGTTGCCGACTACAAAGCCATCTTCATGCGCGCCATCGGCCTCAATTGCGTCTACGCCGAAGTGCCGGACCGCCTCCAGCTCAGCGACGAATTCGTCCGCCATTATTACCGCTACGCCGACCACATGTACTTTTGCCGCCAGCAAGCGACCATCTTCCCCAGCCTCGATCCGTCCGAGTTCAACTTCGAACTCTTCGCCAGCGGCGAATACACCCGCATGCTCGAAAAGGAATGGGATACGGAGTAGCTTCCACGCTCCTGGCGATCATCAGGGCGCGATAGCATTGTGGGCATGCCCTTCGCGCCAGTTCGCTTTCTTCTCCTCGCCACCGCACTCGCTCTCGCCGGATGCCAGGCGCCCTCTCTCAACCCGCTGTTCCTCCCCACTGACCGTGTACTCCTTCCCGGCTTCGAGGACCATTGGGCCGATGCAAAGCACAACCACATGTTCACCGTGAAGCCGCCCCAGAACTTCACCTATGAGGTGGTAATGCGCCGCAACGGACCGCCCTCCCCTTGGACCTACGAAGCGCGCCTGGTGAAGCTCGGCGATCAAATCTACGCCGACATGCTTCTGCAATCCGCGCCCGAGCACTTCGATGGTTGCATCGGCTGCATCCCCGCGCGCTCGATTTGGAAACTGAACCTCGACCCGCAGTCCCGCACCATGAAACCGGCCTACCTCGACGGCGCCTGGCTCAACAAACACCTCAAGGCTAACCCTAAGTCCATCGCTCACGTGTGGAACTTAGTCGAAGACGAGCGGCACGCAATCCTTACTGCGCCCACCGAGGCTCTGCGCGCCTTCGTTACCAGGTTCGCCGGCGAAAAGAACGCCCTGAACGAGTGGGAAACTCTTCACCGCTGCCATCATTGATGCTCGGCTTTCCTTCGCAGGCTCGTAGCAAATTCCGCAGCCCGCGCCCGTGACGCCTCGCCTTTCTAGTTGACAATGATTTGCATGTTGGCGTATTCTCAGGTCTCGGGACCGTGCTACGGATGTACCCTCCACAAATAGCCCTCATAATCTCTGCAATCGGCTTGCTAATGCCAGTTCTCCATGCGCAATCGATCGAAGGAACGGTCCTCGATCCGGAAGGCCAGCCCATCCCCGGCGCCGTCGTTCAGGTTCTGCCCTCGCTGCAAACTACTTTCACCGACGCCCGAGGGTCATTCACGATCTCCGGCTCTCCTGCCGGTCGGGTAACCATCCGTGTCGACGCGCGTCACTTCGAATCTCTCCAGCAGGCAGTCGATATCCCAGCAACCGGTGCAACTACGGTGGAACTACGCTTCCAACAGATTCGTGCCGCGGTCACCTCGGTTGAAGTTCTCGGCGAATCCGCCGAATCCATCCTCGAAAAGCCTGGCTCCATCTTCCTGGTCGGCCGCGAGGAGATGCGCGACTCCCATGCCATGGACGCAAATGAGCTGCTGCGCCGCGTGCCCGGTGTCGTCATCAATGACAATTCTGGCCCAGTGGCCATGCGCCTCAACATCGGAATTCGCGGCCTGAACCCCGACCGCAGCCGCACGGTGCTCATGCTCGAGGACGGCCTCCCCATCACACTAGCCCCCTATGGAGAACCCGAAGCCTACTATTCACCCCCCATCGATCGTATGAGCCACGTCGAGGTCGTCAAAGGCAGCGGTCAGATCCTCTACGGACCGCAAACCGTGGGCGGCGTGATCAACTTCGTAACTCCCGAGCCGCCCGCGCGCACCCGCGGCGACTTCGATATCCAGGGCGGCCAACGCGCTTTCTTCGCGGGAAACGGCCGCGTCGGCGGAAGTTCGAAGGACCAGCGCGCGGGCTGGCTCGTCAATCTTCTCCACAAGCGCGGAGACGGCTACCGGGACTTCTTCTTCAACATCGACGACTTGCAGGGCAAGTTCACCCTTAAGCCCGCTGACGCTCACACAATCTCCGTGAAGCTTGGCTACTACGATGAGAACTCCAACTCCACCTACCTCGGCTTGACCACGCCGATGTTCCTCGCCAACCCCAAGCAGAACCCCGTCGCCTCCGACTTCCTCAAGGTGAAGCGCCACTCGGCCTCGGTCACCCATTCGGTCGCCCTTAGTCCCCAACTCGTCTGGAGCTCTTCCGCCTTTGGCTACGCCACCACTCGCGACTGGGCCCGCGCCGATTTCGACCGAGCCGCTGTCGCTGGACGCCAGTATTGGGGCATCTTTGGGGACACCTCCATTCCTGGAGGCGCCATCTACGTCCGCAACAGCACCCTCAACCGCGACCGCCAGTTCCAGGTTTTCGGCGCTCAGAGCGGCATGTCGCTCCAACACTCCCTCGGCGGCATCCGCAATATGCTCGATGCCGGCGTCCGTTATATCGGCGAGAGGATGGACGACCAGCAGGTGGCGGGTAGTACCTTCAGCGCCCGGACCGGTGCCTTGCGCGACGACGAAGACCGCTCCGGCCACGCCTTCTCCGCCTTCCTGCAAAACCGTTTCTTCTTGACCTCAAGCCTAACCCTCACTCCCGGTGTCCGCCTGGAGCACTATAGCTACGAGCGCCACATCCAACTCGCCCTCGTCAACAACGTGCCCACCAACGTCGACCGCCGCGCAGGCGATGGCGTCACTAAAGCGGTTCCCGGCCTTGGCGTGTCGTACCAGGTTGCCAAACCCGTCGCCATCTTCGCAGGTCTTCATCGCGGCTTCGCGCCGCCGCGCGTGAAGGACTCCATCACCGCCGCGGGCCAGCCGCTGCAATTGGACGCCGAGCTGAGTTGGAATTACGAAGCTGGCGTGCGCGTGCAGGCCAATCGCGCCATTCGCGGCGAACTGACCTTCTTCCGCATGGACTTCCAGAACCAGATCATCCCCGCCGCCCAATCCGGCGGCGCCACCACAACGCTGGTCAACGGCGGCGAGACGCTCCACCAGGGCATCGAGACCAGCCTCCGCATCGACTATGCGGCTCTCGCTGGTTGGCGCGGCTCACTCTTCACCGACGCCCGCGTGATGCATCTCACCGACGCCAAGTTCACACAAAACACCCTGTTCGGTGGCAACCGCTTGCCCTACGCACCCGAAAATACGCTGTCGCTCCTCCTCGGTTATCGTCACCCCCGCGGCATCGGATTGCAACTGGATACCACCTATGTCGGGAGCCAGTTCTCCGACAACAATCAGACCTTTGCGCCCACCGCCGACGGCACCATCGGCCAAGTCCCGTCGTATATGCTGTGGAACCTCAACGCCGACTATACGGTCCAGCGCGAAGGCTTCCAGGTCCGGCCTTACTTCTCCATCAAGAATCTGTCCGACCGCGTCTACATCGCCTCGCGCGCTCCCCAAGGCATCCAACCGGGCATGTTCCGTCAGATCAACGCCGGCTTGCGTTTCAGCTTCTGACTCGCCAAGTGGGTAGTTTTTCTCACTGCATAGGAGAATTTAGGCTTCTAGCCGTTCCTTGGCTTTCTTGGCGCCTCCACGCACCATGCAACGATCGATGCCTCTCTCACCTGCGTCTTACATCGTGACGACTCGCGGGCTGCTGTTATGAGAGTTCCGGTGCAACCTGCAAAGGCGTCGCGCCCCTCCACCCACTGCGGCGAGAAAGGTATTCCGACAGAAGCATCGGTGTACCCCCGGTGAGTTCCACTTGACGCTGGACGGCTTTTCGGTATGCGTCAAATGTCCGTTTCGGAACTCGGTAGTCATTTCGACACTGAGCGATATCGGTCAGGAGTTGAACTTCCCAGGGCTCGTACACGGTTCTTCGCGGTGCGCTTGTGTCTGCGAATAATCGCATTAGCCGGTTGAACCGACTCAAGATGACGGACGGATCAACTGAGTGGCTTCCTTGCATTAAGTCTCCTCGGTGGCTCTCAAACGCCGTGATCGGGAATAAGCACCAAGGTTGCCAAACCCTAAGCTAAACATAGAGTTGAATTTGTCCATCACGACTATGAGCATGCAGGACCAAGGTCTGGGTCAAACCGCGCGCGGATTGGGGCAAGTCTCTCAACCGGATTGGGTCAGACTCGTACCGAACTTGACATTCGATTCAATTTAACTACAATGAAGTACATATGGCGCTCACAGTCAGTCTCGGCGAGTTCGAGCAACTCATTCTGCTGGCGATTCTTCGACTAGGCGATCAGGCCTATGGGGTGACGATCCGCGCCGAGATCGCAGAGCGCGCGGGTCGCACGGCAGCGCCGGGCGCGTTATATACAGCCCTGGATCGGCTGGAGGACAAAGGCCTTGTCAAGTCGCGTATCGGCGAGCCCAC